>CAMWLA010000101.1 GCA_947174975.1 uncultured Clostridia bacterium
TGCCGCGGTCGAGCAGAAACGTGAGGAGCAGAAACGTGAAGAGCCGAAGCGCGAAGAGGCGCCAAAAACGGAAAGCGCACCTCCCCCGCCCGCCCCTGCCGCACCGAAAAAACGCAATAACTACGGCTGGGTTTTCGTGATCCTTTGCATAGTTTTCTGCGTTCCCCTATTCGGACTTATTACGGGAATGGTCGGCATAACTATCGGGCTGTGCGCGGCTCCCTTTGCCCTTGTCGGCTCCGGCGGGGTTGAAATGGTCGGCTCTATCATACTTATGGCAAAAGGCGAAATTGCATACGGCTTTTTAACGCTTGGCGGCGGGTTTATTTCCTTCGGCTTAGGCATAATCAGCTTCCCCTTACTCTACAAATTAGTGAAATTGATGTGGAAATTATTTAAAATAGTATTCTCCGCTATAAAGAACGCCTTCACGGGAAAGGAGCAAACGGTATGAAAGCAATATGGAAAGGTTTTATTGCGGGCATAGTTTTAATAGTTATCGGCGCGGGCATTATCATTGCCACGCTTGCCGTTAACGGCTGGTCGGTAAAGGAGGTTAATTACACGATGGAAACTTATAAAGCGCAAAACGACAACAATTCAATTGAATTAGACATGGGCGCATACTCGCTGAAAACAGAGTTTTACGACGGCGATAAAATCGAGATTACTTATCCCGTATCAAGCGGCTGGCGTACCTCTATTAAAGAGAAAGACGGCAAACTGAAATTCGAAACCAAAACCAAATGGTACTTCACCCTCTTCAAAATTAACAAGCCGCCCGAAACGGTAATCAAACTGCCCAAGGACAAAGTAGTCGATATAAAAATAGATTTGGGCGCGGGCACGGTAAAACTTGCAAGCGGAGTTTACGGCAATATCGACCTTGACGTGAGTGCGGGAACGCTTTCCACAAGCGGCATAACCTGCAACAAACTCGACTGCGACGTAAGCGCGGGAACGCTTAAAATCGACGGTATTAACTGCAATAATCTGATATGCGACGTAAGTGCGGGCAAGCTTAGTTTAAACGACGTTACGTGCCCCGATATTAAAGCCGACGTAAGCGCGGGAACCGTAATCATAGGCGTGAACGGCGCTAAGAATGACTACACTATCCGCGCAAGCGTAAGCGCGGGAAGCTGCAACGTTTCAAACCAGACGGGCGCAACAGACAAAAAACTTTACGTTAGCTGTTCGGCGGGCTCGGTGAAGGTAAATTTCAGCGATTGACAATTTTTATTAAACAAACTATAATGAAGTTGCACGGAATGTGCAACTTCATTTTTGGATTATACAGATGAAAATTGATTTTGATTCGACTTATTTCAACCCCACCCACACTTTGGACTGCGGACAAGTTTTCAGATTTTCGCCCTATAAGGACGGCTACCTTGTAAACTCCGCGGACAAAATCGCGTACGTGTATTCGGACGGTGTTAAAACCGTAATAGACAGCGACGAGCCCGATTATTTTTACAACTACTTCGATTTGGAGCGCGACTATTCCGAAATAGTAAACATGGCAAGCGCGTTTGATATCCCTCTACTTACTAAAAGCGCGAATGCGTGCAAGGGGCTTAGAATATTAAACCAAAACCGCGAGGAAATGATTTACTCGTTTATAATTTCGCAGAACAACAATATTCCGCGCATTAAGGGCATAATTTCGCGTATATGCGAACGCTTAGGCGAAAAGAGAAGTTCGCCGTTCGGCGATTATTTTGCATTCCCCTCTTCCTCCGCGCTTGCGGACGCGGATATTTCCGTATTTACCTCGGCGGGTGCGGGTTACAGAGACGCATACCTTAAAGAAACTTCCCAAAGAATTTGCGCCGAGGGAATTGCTCACCTTGAAGCTTTGGGTTCGAAAGAACTCAGAGAAAAGCTGTTAAGCTACAAGGGCATAGGTCCGAAAGTTGCCGACTGCGTTGCGCTTTTCGGGTTTAGGAAAATGGACAGCTTCCCCGTGGATACGTGGATTGAAAAGGTTTACGTAGAAGATTTTAAGGGTACGCTTAAGGGCAGAGAAAAGATAGCCAAATACCTCACAGATACCTTCGGTGAAAATTCCGGTTACGTTCAGCAGTATCTTTTTTATGGAAAACGGTTAAACTTATGATATGCCGGATTATTTCTCACACGGCATTGCAGCCGAAGTGATTTACGAAAAACTTAAAACCGAAGATAAAAAGCAGCTTAATAAAACCTTGTATCTTGTAGGAGCGCAAGGCGGCGATATCTTTTTTGCCTATAAATTAAAGCCTCGGGACAACCTGGGGCGCGAACTGCACAGAAAAAACGCAGTTTACCTATTCGAACAGCTTATCGAGGGAAATTTAAGCTATGCGGCGGGATATGCAACGCATTACGCGCTCGATTCCGTGCTGCACCCCCACGTTTACGAATACGAGCGGGGAAAGCGTTCTCCCCTTGCGCACAACAGCTTTGAAAGCGATTTGGGACTTTATATAAGCAGAAAATTCAAGATGCGCCGACAGATTCTGCCGAAGGATAGCGTGCTTGCTTGCACGAGTGCCGTATACGACAGTATGAAGCACGTTGAACCGCTGATTACCATTACGGGCGTTGAAAGGTGCTTAAAGCGGCACTTTGCGTGGACGAGATACTCCTACGGAGTAAAACGGCAAGAATACAAATGCGGCTTTGATTTCACTATGCTTGACGGTGAAATTGACAAGGCAATCGAACTCGGCGTAAAAGCAGTTGAATGCGTACTTGAAAAGAATATCGACCCCGAAATATTCAATAATGATTTTTTAAATAAATAATAAAAGCCCGAATGCGGATTACAAAACCGTGTTCGGGCTTTCGAATACTTTGTCGTAAATAGATTTGGTTTCAAGCATTTCAAAGAGCTCCTCTTCCGTCACCTCGTCCAAAATTCCGTTTGAGAAATACTGGAATACGCAGTATTTTCCGTCGTCGACGTAGCGCAGCGCGTCCTTAAAAGTCGAGCTTTCCGTCAAGATTATATGGCGCATTTCTCTTCCGCGCTTTATTTTTTTTGCGCTGAAATTTATGCGCGACAGCACGCCGTCCTTGCCGAGTGCGGAAGCCGTTAAAAACAGAGCGAAAATCAAAAGCGAAATATTCCTCAGCGCAAAGATAAATACGAATATCAGCGCAACCGATATGCACCCGCTGAATATGCGCAATATGAATTTTGCGCGCCGCTTTTTCATAAACGTACTCAAAAGAGCGGCTGCCGCCCTTCCTCCGTCAAGCGGGTATGCGGGCAATAAATTGATTATAAGCATAACGGCGTTTGCCGAAAATACCGTATCGGTATAGGCGTAGGTTACGGGATAGAACCACCACAGCCCCGCGCACAACACGCACAAAAACGCGTTTACGGCGGGCCCCGCCAGTGCAAGCTTAACCTCGTCCTTGGGGCGTATTCCCTCGGTATCGCAGATTGCCGAAGCGCCGTACGGCATCAAGCTTATTTTCTCGCATCTGAAACCGATTTTGGCCGCGCAAAATATATGACCGCACTCGTGTAGAAGCGCGGTCAAAGCGTAGATTAAATATATTGGCAATCCGCCGAAGATCGCAACAAGTATGCCAAGCGCTATAAACAGCGGATGCAGAGTTATTTTCACGCCCTTACTGAACCGTCCAAACGGGCGTTTCGCCGTTTAAGGTAAAGCAGTTTAACGCAACTCCGTTGTCGTACAGCGTAACTCTTACTTCACCCTTACCGTCGCTGTAACCTACGGGAATATTTTGCGCAACCTTGGTGCCTACTGCGGAATACGCGGAATTAAGTCCGGTTATAACGCTTTTAAAGGTTGAAGTGTGCGCTATTTCCATAGTGTACGTGCCGTTAGCCTCTTGAACGGCTGCAACCGTTCCGCCGCAAACGGGATATACGCTACCCTCTGCGGTGAAGCATAAAACGCCGTCATTCAAGGAAACTTCCGCATCGGAAAAATCGCCGACTATAGGGGACAAAGTAAGCTGCGAATAAACGGGCTCTTCCTCGGAAGGCTTTGAAAACGAGCTTAAAAATGTGTTTATAACCGTTGACGGCATTAAAAGGTTAGTAATGAAAATACCGATTGCAAGAATGCCGACAAGCGCCGCTTCCGTCCAGAGAATAACGGTTTTCTTATCGCGTTTGCCCGCGTTTACCGTCTTGATTTTTTCGGGCTTGGGAGGGTCGGAAACGTCCTCCGAAATTACGTACGCGCCCATACGCTCGTTAACGCTTTCAACGACCAAATCTTTGATATCGTCTTGCGGCTGAGCTTTTTGTTTGCGCTTGAAAATACTCCTCTTTTTTGTTACGTTCACCGTGTTAACGGGAATTTCAAGCATTTCTGCATAGTCTAATTGCTCGTTCATATTATCCTCCGAATTTTTGAGTTTACACCTTAGTGTATGCCGTCAAAAAAGATAGTAGAACACATTTTTTCAAAATTGCATATAATATTGCCCTCGTACTTTGCAAACTTTTTTACTTGCCTTTTTTGCCGTAAAACGATATAATAAATAAAAAACAATTTCGGGGCAATATGTGTTGGGGCTATTTTAATAGTAACGAGAGATTAATAAAAAAGTATTTTAAATTTTTAAAGCAATATGGGTTCAGAAGTAAAAGTTATTATGGAAAAGGACACGATTATGACCATTTTGAAATGATCTATACAAACAGAAAAGCGCACTTTGTTGTTAAAGTCAGTGATGATTATGGTATTTCAGTTACTGTTCAACGTCAATATTGGGGAAATGATATATTATATTGCGATTTTTTTGATAAAGAAAGCCGCAAAAAATTGAGAACTGACATTGAAAGCATTAATATAAACGACATAGAGCAACAATTAAAAATTTATTCTGAATTCTTAATGAAAGAGATGGAA
>CAMWLA010000102.1 GCA_947174975.1 uncultured Clostridia bacterium
GCTGGATTTAGAGGAAACGGCGGAATGGGTAATATGCAAAACCTTATGAAACAAGCCCAGAAGATGCAAGAGCAGATGCAAGAAGCTAACAAAGAGCTTGACGATTGGGAAATAGTAGGACTTTCCGGCGGCGGCGAAGAGGGCGACGAAACGGTAGTCGTATATATGAACGCTAAAAAGATTATCAACGGTATCGAGTTCGGAAGCAAGCTTTCCGAAACTATTGATATCACAGACGAGGATGATATCGAAATGCTTGAAGACCTCATTATGGCGGCTATCAACGACGGATATAAAAAGGCGGACGAAGTTTACAACGAAAAGATGGGACCCTTTGCAAATTCGGGTTTAATTTAAGATGGACGTATTTATTGAACCAATCGGGAAGCTAATAAACGAATTTTCAAAACTTCCCGGCGTCGGCAAAAAGACGGCGCAGCGCTATGCGTACAAAATTATAGGAATGACGGACGCGGAGGCAAAGGCCTTTGCGGACAGTATCGTCAACTGCAAAAGTAAAGTCCGTTACTGCAAGGTTTGCGGAAACTTTACCGAAAACGACGTTTGCGATATCTGCAAGAAGCGTGAAAACAGCACTATCTGCGTAGTTAAGGAACCTAAAGACGTCATTGCGATGGAAAAGCTGCACGAGTATAAAGGCGTGTATCACGTACTGCACGGCGTAATAAGTCCTATGGACGGAGTTGGCCCTAACGATATCCGCATAAAGGAACTTTTATCGCGTGTGAACGACGGCGAGGTTAAAGAAGTCATTATGGCGACCAATCCCGACGTTGAGGGGGAAGCAACCGCAATGTATATTGCAAAGCTTTTGAAGCCTCTTGGCATAAACGTAACCCGCCTTGCGCACGGTATTCCTATCGGCAGCGAGTTGGAATACACCGATGAGGTAACTTTATCCCGCGCGTTATTAGAGCGCAAACAAATTTAATTTTTGCTGGAGTTGACTAAATGAAAAGATATGCAGTTATACTATATCCTGATTTTTCTTTGCAGGAAATAACTTGCCTCACCTCCGCATTGACAATATGGTTTGGAGAAACTATTGACTTCATTTCAAGCGAGAACAGGGAGTACAGAAGTGAAGAGGGCTTGCGGGTTTTGCCGACAAAAACAATAGACGAAGCAAGAATTACAGATTATGATTGTGTAATTTTGCCGGGAACAATCAATCCATTGCCTGCATTGTTCGATATAAAATTGATTGAATTTCTAAAGAGCGGACTCAACACGGACGTGGTTTTTGCCGCTATTTCATCATCTCCGTTATTGTTGTCCAAGGCTGGCATATTAAAGGGCAAAAAATTTACTTCCGGATATTTTATGCAAATGGCGGATACGTTTTCTTTTGTGGAGAAGGAAAACTTTTTGCACAAAGGAGTTGTTGAGGACAATAATGTGATAACCGGTATCGGAATGTTTTTCAGAGAATTTGCCGAGGCTGTTTTGCGAAAATTTGGCTATGATTTTGGCGATAATTTTATGCGGTATTCTCCGGAAGAATACACAGAGGAAGAGCTAACTTTTTATTGGTCTGATGACGAGTATAAGGAATTTTTAGAGGAACTGAAAGGTTACACCTCATAATAATTTTAATTTTTATAGGAATTTTTGATGAACATTTCTGTATTAGGATGCGGACGCTGGGGTTCGTTTATTGCTTGGTATCAGGCAACTGTTTTAAAAAATAAAGTCGTGTCGTGGGGTCCCGAAGGCGATTATTCGTACGAAATTTTAAAGAGTACGGGTAAAAACGAATACGTAACGCTTGACAAAAACATCACGCTTACTTGCGATTTGAAGTTCGCCGTAGAAAGTGCGGACGTAATTATTATCGCAATTTCTTCGCAAGGGCTTCGCGGCTTTATGAAAAAAATCACCGAGTTTGACGTAAAGGACAAGTCTATCGTTCTCTGTATGAAGGGCATAGAGGAAAGTACGGGTAAACGCCTTTCCGAAGTGCTTTTAGAGTGCGGTATTGCAAGCGATAAAATCGCCGTGTGGGTAGGCCCCGGACATATTCAAGCGTTTACGCAAGGCATACCTAACTGTATGGTAATCGACAGCACGGACGATAATTTAAAGCGTACCCTTGCGGACAGCTTTAAAAGCAATTTAATAAGGTTTTATTACGGCAACGATTTAATAGGTACGGAAATCGGCGCAGCGGCGAAAAACGTTTTAGGTATTGCCGCTGGCGTGCTTGACGGAAGCGGTTACGTAAGTTTAAAGGGCCCGCTTATGGCAAGGGGCGCAACCGAAGTCGGAAGATTAATCGCCGCAATGGGCGGTAAATTCCAGTCCGCTTACGGTTTAGCTCATTTGGGCGATTACGAAACTACGCTCTTTTCGGAATATTCACACAACCGCAAATACGGCGAAATGATGGCGCACGGCGCCAAGTTCGAAAAGCTTGCAGAGGGAGTTATGACTGCAAAGGCAATGAAAAAGCTCGGCGATAAATACGGCGTCGAATTGCCTATTACCAACGCAGTGTACGAAGCTTGTTTCCTCTCTCACGCATTCGAGAGCGGAGACGGCGCGAAGAACTGTATGAAAATTATACTTAAATTATTTGAAAGAGAAACCAAATCGGAATTTTAATAAGGCATAAATATGATACGTAACGATTTAAGAAACGTGGCGATAATTGCGCACGTCGATCACGGCAAGACGACGCTTGTCGACGCAATGTTAAAACAAAGCAACACTTTCCGCGACAATCAGTCGGTGGAAGAAAGAGTAATGGACAGCAACGACTTGGAACGCGAGAGGGGAATAACCATTCTTGCGAAGAATACGGCGGTTCACTATAAGGGTGTAAAAATTAACGTTGTAGACACCCCGGGACATGCCGACTTTTCGGGCGAAGTCGAGAGAGTTATGATGATGGTCAACGGTGTTCTCGTACTTGTCGACGCGGCGGAGGGACCTATGCCCCAAACCCGTTTCGTAGTACAAAAAGCGCTTGAAATGGGTCACAGACTTATAATTGTCGTAAACAAAATCGACCGTCCCGACGCACGTTTGAACGAGGTTCAAGACGAAATTTTAGAGCTACTTCTTGAGCTTGACGCGTCCGACGACCAGCTTTTAAGTCCCGTCGTGTGGTGTTCAGGCAGAAACGGCACGGCGACGCTTGATTTGAATACCCCCGGTAAAGATTTAGCTCCGCTGTTTGAAACGATATTAAACCACATTCAGCCAATGGAAGCGGACGACGAGGGAGCGGCACAGCTTCTCGTATCCTCTATCGATTATAACGACTACGTCGGTAGAATAGGCGTGGGCAGAATAGAGCGCGGCGTAATAAACCAAGGGCAGAGCGTTGTTGTAACCAATTACAACAATATGCATATGAACGTTTCGGGCAAGATTGCAAACCTTTATCAGATCGAGGGCTTGCAGCGTGTTCCGTGCGAAAGTGCGCGTGCCGGCGATATAGTATGCTTCTCGGGTCTTGAAAAGATAAATATCGGCGATACGGTCTGTGCGCCCGACTGCGTTGAAGCGCATAAATTCGTAAAAATTACCGAACCCACGGTAGAGATGACGTTCTCGGTCAACGATTCGCCGTTTGCCGGCAAGGACGGCAAATGGGTAACTACCCGTCATATAAGGGACAGACTTTTCAGAGAACTTCTGCGCGACGTATCGTTGAGGGTTGAGGAAACCGATTCCGCCGACAGCTACCGCGTCTGCGGAAGGGGTGAAATGCACCTTTCGATATTAATCGAAAATATGCGCCGTGAAGGCTACGAATTCCAGGTTTCCACGCCCCGCGTAATGTTCAAGGAAGTTAACGGCGTAAAAATGGAGCCTATGGAAAAACTTATTGTAGACGTTCCCGACGACGCTACCGGCGCAGTCTTCCAAAGTATGGGAAATAGAAAGGGCGAGCTTTTGCATATGAGCGCAATCGGCAGCCGTACCCGTCTTGAGTTTTTAGTGCCCGCAAGGGGGCTTTTCGGATATAAGTCCGAGTTCCTCACCTCAACGCGCGGCGAGGGCGTTATGAACAGCGTGTTCTTCGAGTATCAGCCTTTCAAGGGTGAGTTCTCGCGCAGAGACACAGGTTCGCTCGTTGCATTCGAAACTGGTGAAGCAGTAACTTACGGACTTTTCAACGCTCAAGGCAGAGGCACTCTGTTTATCGGTGCGGGTACGCCCGTTTACGAGGGAATGGTTATCGGGGAATCGCCCAAAAACGAGGATATCAACGTCAACGTCTGCAAGACCAAGCACTTAACGAATACCCGTTCAAGCGCCAGCGACGATGCGTTGCGCTTGATTACCCCCAAGAGAATGAGCCTTGAAGAGTGCTTAGAGTTTATCGGTGATGACGAGCTTTTGGAAATAACGCCTAAAAATATCAGAATAAGAAAACGCATTTTGGACAGCGAACTTAGGGCAAAGGCAAACGCTAAGTTAAAGAAAGGCATATCTTAATAGTTTAATTCATATATTTATACCACCCGCCAAAGGCGAGTGGTATTTTTTATAAAAAGGTGAATATATGGAAACCTCTCATTCGATATCGATAGAACAGTGCAAAAGGATAACCGCAACGGCAATTGACAGCGTAGACGCTTTTTCTGATAAACAGATAGTTTTATCGTATTCCGCCGGTAGAATAGTAGTGGCGGGAAACGGCATGAAAATCGTAAACTTTTCTAAAAGCGGCGGTTCGTTTGCCGCAACGGGCGAAATTACTTCCGTAAGATATCTTTCAAAGGGAATAGGGCTTAGAGGTAAGCCTGTCGATTATACACATCTGCAGCTGCCGACGAATAGAGAGGTGTAGATCTAGGTGTTCGC
>CAMWLA010000103.1 GCA_947174975.1 uncultured Clostridia bacterium
GTGTAAAATCCATACAAAAATTTTCCAAAAGCGCTAATTCTACGTACACTTGCATTGCAAGATGTATTGTATATCATTCGTCTTGTCGGAAATGCAAAAAAAATGCCGAAAAATGTTTACTTTCGGCATTTGTATTTTTATTTATTATTTTACTGTTTAAAAATCTATTTCGTTTAAAATCTCTTTTACGGCTTCGGTCGTGGGGGCTTGCATAAGCCGTACCCTCAGTGACGCCGCGTTAGGCTTGCTCTTTAAATAGAACGCAATCATTTTGCGCATAAACACGCACGCGAACCTTTCGCCGTACGCGTCGCGCGTATCTTCGAGCTGTTTCAAAACGAGCGGTTTTGCGTCGTACTCTCTTCCCGTTACTCTTGCAAATATCCACGGGCGGAACATCGCCCCGCGCGCTATCATTGCGCCGTCGGCGCCCGTTCGCTCTATCAGCTTTGCGACGTCGGAACTTGAGAAGATACCGCCGTTTGCGATTACGGGAATTTTAACCGCCTTTTTCGCTTGCGCAATAGCCTCGTAATTGACCGCGCCCGCGTAAATTCTATCGCGCACTCGGCCGTGAACGGTTATCATATCCGCTCCCGCATCCTCGCACATTTTTGCAAATTCCGCGGAAATAATTTTGTCGTCGGTTAGCCCTATTCTGAACTTTACGGAAACGGCTTTGCCGCTTCTCTTTACCGCGGAAATAATTTTACTTGCAAGCGGTAGATCGTTTAAAAGCGCGCTACCCTCGCCGTTGTTGTAAATTTTGGGCATAGGACAGCCCATATTGATATCGATTAAATCGAACGGCGCCAAATCTTCGCCCTTTGCGGCGGCTTCCATAATATCGGGATCGCACCCGAAAATCTGGCAAGCTTTAATTCCGCCGTAACCTTCGGGAATTTGTAAAAGCTCCTTCGTCTTTTCACTGCCGTATACAAGCCCCTTTGCGCTGACCATTTCCGTAAAGGTAAGCCCCGCGCCGAGGTCGAAACACATCTTGCGGAACACCGCGTTCGTGTAGCCCGCAAGCGGCGCCAAAAACACGTTGTTTTCCGTTTCCAAACCGGAAATTTTAATCTTTGTTGACTGCATCTTTCGCGCGTTCCCAATATAAATCCAACTCTAAACCGTTTAAATCGGTCATATCCTTGCCGTCGGCAATAATCAGCTGTTCGCACTTAACGAACCGCTTTGCAAATTTTTTTGCGGACATTCTCAAAGCGTTTTCGCAGTCCACACCCGCAAGACGGCACGTGTTCACCGCAGCAAACAGCACGTCGCCCGCCTCCTCGAAGATATGCTCCTTATCCTCCGCTTGCATTGCGTCGATAAGCTCGGAAAATTCGTCCTGCAATCTTTCAAACGCGGACACGGGCGATAAGAAATCCATTCCCGACTTGGCTGCGCGTTTGCCGACTTTTTGCGCGTACATACACGCGGGGAAATTCGCGGGAACGGCTTGCACGCTCTCACCGAAAGTTGACATATGCTTTTCAACTAATTTGTTCTTTTCCCAGACGGAAAGAGCCTCGTCACCGTCCTTCGCCTTGTCCTTACCGAATATATGCGAATGGCGGAAAATGAGTTTTTTAACTAACCGCGTTATCGCGTCGGTACCGCTGAATACGCCTTGCTCTTCCTTGATTACCGAATGGAACGCCGCTTGCAAAAGTACGTCGCCAGTCTCCTCTTCGATACCGTCGTCGTCGCCGCGCTCGATTGCGTCGGCAAGCTCGTAAGCTTCTTCAACCGTGTTGCCCTTAATGCTCTCGTTGGTTTGAACCCTATCCCAAGGGCAGCCGTTCGGCGCGCGTAAAAGCTTTATAAGCTTTTCGAGGTCGGCGTAGTCGTACCTCTCTTTTTTGAGGAAGTCGCCCTCCTCTACCGCGACGGCGCAAGTGAGGTCGTAGTCCTTCTGTCTGTCGATTTCAAAAATTTTAATGCGCGTTGCACTCTCACCGCGGACGAATACGCAGCCGCTCTCTTCCCCGAATAAATCGGAAAGCCTTTCCTTGACAAGGCTTGCTATGTAATCGCAGTCAACGTCGTAGACGACTGCGGCGGGCGAACTCTTTAAAGAGCCTATATCGTAAGCCGACACCGCGCAGTACTGCGAACTTGAAAGGCGGGCAATGCTTGCCGCGTGCGCGCTCTTTGCTACACCCTCGATAACTTCCGTTTCGGGGTGCTTTTTCAATATTATTCTGCAAGCCTCGTCCTCGCATACCGCGCCGTCAACACAGTAGCAAACTTCGCTTAACTTCGCCGCGTTTAAAACGAAAGTTGCAAGATTTTTGTTCAGAGTATCGAAATTGCGGCTTGACAAAAATATTTTATCAAGCGTTTCCACTTCGTAATTTTTCAAGCTTGCAAACGCCGTGCGCGCAATTATCTTTGAAGCGTTTTTTAAAGCAAGTTCAGCTTTTTTGGTCAAGTCGTTTTCCGAATTGCCCAATCCTATCAGCGTTATTTTCATTGATTTGTCCTTTATTCGGTTTTTCATTAATAATATACCAAAAATTAATCAACACCGCAACCAAATAACTGCAATTTGCCGAGATTGCCGCGCCTATTATCGAAAGGGACGTAAATTTAATGAGAACCGCCGTCAAAGCTACGCGGAGTATTGCCGTGACCCACTGCGTTATCGTGCTTTTAATAGGTCTGCCAAGTGCGGTAATGCACGCCGACGAAGTCTGCACAAGCGATAGTGTTACCGCGTTAATAGCCATTATGCGAACGAGCGTTAAAAGTATTTCCTTATTCTCTTGCGGAAGCGACGAGAAAATCAGCCTTACCGCAAGCGGAGCGAACACGAACAGCACTATTGCCGCCGGAACCGAAATTGCAAAGGTTATCAGAAGCGATTTATAAGCCTTACTTTTTGCACCGTCGATATCACCATTTTCCGCAAGCGGTGAAATCTGCGGAACGCTTGCCGCCGCAAGTCCGTACGTTACGGATACGGGCAAGTTGATTATCGTTACTGCACAGCCCGAAAAAATTCCGTACAGCGCGGTAGCTTCGCCGGTTATTTCACGGAGAAACCTTACCGCGATTATACTTTCCAGAAGCTGACTTACGGGCAGTGCAATTGCGGTTAAAGTTAATGGAATAGTATATTTCACTATTGCCGAAACGGGCGGCGCGGGAACCTTGAAAAGGGGCAATTTTGAGCGTCTTTTCAAATACCAAATAAGCGCAAGCGCGGTTGCGACCACTTCGCTTACCGTCACCGAAAACAGCGTAGACGCAACGGCTATCGGCAAGTTATTTCTGAAAACGTACGCAAGTACGCAGCCGAGCGCAACTTTGACGACTTGTTCGCAAACCTCGGTTACCGCCGTCGGGTACATATTGCCCTTGCCTTGAAAGTATCCGCGCACGACGGACAGTACCGACACGAAAAATACCGACGGACACAGCATAACGCAGCAAAGCCGTATGGCGGGCTCCGTCTGAACCGCCGAAAGCGGAGTTGACAGAAAGTACATAAGAATAGTGCCGATAATTCCTATCGCGCCGTAAAGGCGGAACGCTTGCCTCTCCGCCCCCGCTTTGCCCGACGATATCAGGCGGGCAATACCCGTGGGTATACCCGAAGCGGAAACGGTTAAAAGGATGCAATACAAGGGGTACACCATCTGGTATATCCCCATTCCCTCACCGCCTAAAAAGTTTGTCAGCGGTATGCGGTAAATAGCACCGAGCATCTTTGAAACAAACCCGCCAAGCGATATTAAAATTGCACCTTTTATAAACGACTGCTTCTGACTGAACATAAAAAACTCCGCATAATTAATATGCGGAATTTTCTATTAAATATTTAGCTTTACTTTGTTATATCCCCGTCCGTGCAGTGAATGGTAAAATTGCTTGTACCGAAATCCCACCTAAAACCTTTTTCAATAGCATCCCACTGAGCTTTTGTACCGGCAAAAGTTATATCAATTAGACTGCTGCAATTAAAGAACGCCCCACCCACGATAGATGTCACATTGTTGGGAATTGTTATGCTCGTCAAGTTAGTGCAACCATAGAACGCAGAACCACCGATAGAAGTCACTCCAGCGGGAATTGTTATACTTGTCAGACTGCTACAATTTTTGAACGCAGTATCACCGATTTTTGTCAAACCATCGGGGATTGCTATGCTCGTCAGACTACTGCAACCGTCGAACATCTCATAACCAATTTCTGCCACGCCGTCGGGTATTATTATGCTTGTCAGACTGCAGCAACCCTTGAACGCAGAACTACCGATAGAAGTCACACTGTTGGGTATTGTTATGCTTGTCAGACTGCTGCAACCGCTGAACGCATCATAACCAATAGAAGTCACACTGTCGGGAACAACTATGCTCGTCAGACTGCTACAATTATAGAAAGTAAATTTACCGATAGATGTCACACCGTCGGGTATTGTTATACTCGTCAATTTGCTACAATTATAGAATGCAAAACTATCGATATAAGTCACACTGTTGGGGATTGTTATACTTGTTAGACTGCTGCACCACTCAAACGCAGAACTACCGATAGAAGTAACGCCATTGGGTATTGTTATACTTGTCAGACTGTTGCAACCACTGAACGCATCCTCACCGATAGAAGTCACACCATTGGGTATTGTTATACTTATCAAACTGTTGCAATTTTTAAACGACCCATCACTGATAGAAGTCGCACCGTCGGGAATAACTATACTCGTCAGACTGCTACAATCTCTAAACGCATATTCACCAATAAAAGTCACGCTGTCGGAGATTGCTATACTTGTCAAACTACTGCAACCGTCAAATGCAAGGCTCGCAATAGAAGTCACACCGTCGGG
>CAMWLA010000104.1 GCA_947174975.1 uncultured Clostridia bacterium
AATAGCCGTATATTTCAAAGCCGAAGGCAAGGCAAAGGAAGTGCTTGCAAAGGGTGCGTTTGCGGACGACGTTTTGGCGGAATTCATTAAGGAAGGAGAAGCGGGCGACTTCACACGCGAACAGAACGTAAACGGCGACAAGGTAACGCTTACTCTCGTTAATCTTACTCGCAACTGAAATAAATATCATTAAATTAAAAAGACACTCATAGGTTATTCTATGAGTGTTTTTGATTTGTCTGTCGGGGAATGCGCATATATAAAGAATTGCAATTTGACTGGAAGCGCTTCGGCGCGGTTAAATTCGCTCGGCATAGTAGCTGGTAAAAAAATTACGGTTCTTGCATTTTCTCTTTTTAAAAGCAGTGTTCTTATAGGATGCGGTGTGGTACGGTTAGGACTTAGAAAATCGCTTGCAAAATGTATCGAGGTGGAAAAATGCGCGTAAAAACTAAAGCTTTAAGCGAAAATACGGCAAATATGCGCGTAGTGCTTGCGGGCAATCCCAACGCGGGCAAGACGACTCTTTTCAACGCTTTAACAAAAAGCAATCTCCGCACGGGCAATTTTCACGGAGTTACGACTACCGCATTCGAAAAGACTAAAAAGGGTGTGACATACGTCGATTCCCCCGGACTTTACGCGATGAGCGCGTATTCTATGGAAGAAGTCAACGCAACCGACGAAATTAAAAACGCAGATCTTATAATTAACGTGACCGACGCGCTTACCCTTGAAAGCGGGTTAAATTTAACGCGTCGTCTGATCGATTTGGGAAAACCAGTAATCTTATATATAACGAAGCTTAACCAGCTTAAAAGGCGTGGCGGAAAGATAGAAAGAGATAAGCTTTCCGAAATGCTTGGCATACCCGTGTATACTTGTTCACCCAAGCAGCTCAAAAAAGAAATCGAAAACGGCGTAAGTTTCAAAACCGAAAAACGTGATATAACCTTGTCGCAAGCGTACAGTGCGGGGAAAGAGGGGATAAGCCTTGCCGACAAACTGTTCTACAACCGTTTTTTTGCGCTGTTTTTCTTTATTGTATCTATTGCCTTAATGTTCTTTATCGCATTTCATCCGTTAATGCCGGGGGCGCTTTTAAAGGATTTGACCGAAAGTTTAATAGTAGATAAATTCGGCGGGTTTCTCGGCAGAAATATGCAAAACGAAATTTTAATTTCGCTTGTTCAAGAAGGTATTTTGGGCGGGGCGGGTTCGGTCTTATCGTTCGTCCCCCAGCTTGCCGTGCTGTATCTGTTTTTAACTTTGCTTGACGAAAGCGGAATTACTTCCGCGCTTGCATTTGCAACAGACGGCTTATTTGAAAAGGTAAATCTATCTGGCAGAGCCGCGTTCTCGCTGATATCGGGCTTCGGCTGCACCGCAGCCGCGATTATGACCACGCGCGGATATTCAACCGAGGGCGCGCAAAAGCGCACTATTGCCGTCTTGCCGTTTATTCCGTGCGGAGCCAAGCTCCCCGTATTTTTAACTTTTTTATCTCCACTTTTTAAAAATCCGTTTCCCGTAATAACGCTTTTCTATTTTGCGGGACTTTTCCTATCTCTCTTATTTTCCTATATTTTAAAGGGTGGAAAAGAGGGCATGCTTTCGGAAGTTACGCCTATTATTTTCCCTTCTATTAATACGGTTGCCAAAAAGTTGTATTTTTACCTCAAAGGGTTTATAATAAAGGTGGCGGGAATAATAACGCTGTTCTGCTTAATAAGCTGGCTATTTTCGCACTTTTCGTTTTCGTTTGAATACGTTTCGGCGGACAAAAGCATACTTGCGCATTTAAGCAGAATAATTTTACCTCTCTTTTACCCTATGGGCATTAAAGACTGGCGCCTTGCGTATTCCGCACTGTGCGGATTTATCGCAAAGGAAAACGTTGCGGCGACCGTCTCAATGCTGATACCCGACTTTTCGTTGGGGCTTGGCGAAGCGCTTGCGCTCAGTACGTTTATTTTACTTTCCCCCGCTTGCGTTACCGCATTTTCCGCTTCGTGCAAAGAAGCGGGACTAAAATTTACATTAAAGTGTTTTGCCGTACAGCTTATAATTTCGTTTATTGGCGCGTACGCAATTCATCTGTTATTTTTATGAAAACTTTTACCGCTTTTCAAGATACAAATTTAAAAGATTTTACAGACAGCGTTTATCCGCAGGGAAGCTTTTGTTTCTCTGCGCTTTTAAAAGCTAAGGATATAAAGGTAAACGGTGTTCGCGCGGGGAAAAATATGCCCGTAAAGCGCGGCGACGAAGTGATTTATTACACTACTAAAAAGCAAGAAGAAAAGCCTTCGCATACCGTTGTTTACGAGGACGAAAATATTTATATAGCGGATAAATTTTCGGGAGTGTCTAGCGAAGCGCTGTCAACAGAACTTTCTTCAAGGGGCGAATTTTACGCTGTTCACCGACTTGACAGAAATACTCAAGGGCTTATTGTATTTGCTAAAACCAAATATGCCGAGGACAAGCTTAACAAGGCTTTTAAAGAAAGGGCAGTACAAAAAACTTATATCGCACTGTGCAAAAATTCGTTTAAAGAAAGCGGCGCAACACTTTGCGCGTATTTATTAAAGGACGAAAGTAAGGGGCTTGTAAAGGTTTTTGCATCGCCACAAAAAGGCGCGGAGAAGATTCTAACCGAGTATTCCGTTGAAGAGCAAAGAGGCGATATCGCGCTGGTCAAGATATACTTGCATACGGGTAAAACGCACCAGATTCGCGCCCATTTCGCGTTCATCGGCTGTCCTGTGTTGGGTGACGAAAAATACGGCGATGAGGCTCTCAACGCAAAATACAGCGCCAAACGGCAAAGGTTGATTGCAAAGTATCTGCAATTCAACCTTGAAGGTTCGCTTGCCTATTTAAACGGCAAAACTTTCGAAAGCGGTTTCAGCTTTGATAAACAATAAATAGTGTTGCGTTTCACGCTAATTAATTTTGGTTATATATAAAGAAAAGGACTTTATTTTTACGGGGTGTTTATGCGTCAAGTAATGCTCACTTCAACGGACAACAAATTGCAGTTTTCGCTTTCGGGCGAAATCGATTCGGCAACAAGCGAAGATTTCTACGCCGAGGTTAAAACGGCTTATCTTCACGACAAAAAGGATATAGAATTCGATTGCACGCTGTTAACCTTTATAGACAGCACTATGCTCGGCACGTTCGTCAAGCTTTTTAAGGAGCTTAAAGCGGACGGCTATACTATGGTACTTAAAAACGTACAGCCGAGGATAAGAAAGCTTTTTGAAATATGTTCGCTTGATACGATAATGGAGATAAAATAATGAAAACGTTTACGGTTGAATTTTATCTCTCTGACAGTGAATATCTAACCGCGCTCCGTCTTGTTGCGGGCGCCGTTTGTTCTACAGCGGATATCGACGTTGACGCGCTTGAAGATTTCAAGGTCTGCGTAACCGAGAGTGCGCTGATTTTGAAAAACGGCGGTTTCGAACGCGTTATGGCGGAATTCGATACCGCGGGAAAAGTAAAGGCAACCCTTACGGGTTTAGGCGGTACGGCTAAAAAAGGCGACAGCGAGCTTTCGCTGGCGCTTATCGGCGCACTCGTCGAAAGCTGTGATATAAACGAGAAAAACGGAATTATCGATAGGATAACCCTTAAAATATGATTGACGCACAAGAGGCTGATAAGCTGTTCCGCGAATACCGCAAAACGGGTAGCAAGGAAATAAGAAACAAGCTTGTCGAAAATTACATTTACGTTGCCGAAATTCTTGCCAAAAAATTTTCGGGCAGAGGGGTGGAGTACGACGATTTATTACAAGTCGCGTCGGAAGCCCTTATAATGGGCGTGGAAAAATTCGACCCCGACGTCGGGGTACAGTTCACTACGTACATAACTCCCACGGTGACGGGCGTAATAAAAAATTATTTCCGCGACTTTTCACGTGCGGTACGGCCGCCTAGGCGGGTATATACCCTATCTTCAAAAATTAAAAATGAAACTAATGAATTCTATAATGAATACGGCACTAAGCCGACTGTAAGACAGCTTGCGGAAAGGCTTGACGTTTCGGAAGAAGCCATAATGGAAGCGTTGGAATACCGTGCACCGATAAGCCTTGATTCAAAAATTAGTGGCGAAGACGGTGAGGGGAGGCTTTACGATATCATCCCCGACAACTCGGACAATTTCGAACGCTTTGACGACAACGAATCTCTCAAAAGCGAAATTGCCAAGCTTGACCCTACCGAACAGAAGGTCGTAAAGCTTAGGTTTATACAAGGCAAGTCGCAGTCGGAAGTGGGAAGGGCGCTAGGTGTAAGCCAGATGTTCGTTTCCCGTGCAGAGAAAAAGATAGTTGAAAAATTAAGGAAATCGCTCTTATAATGATAAATTTCAAGGTCGACAACTTAAAAAATATGGGTTCGCATATAAAAACCTTCGTCGATTTTCTGCGCCTTTCGGGTGCTGATGACGAGGATATTTTTGCAAGCAAACTTGTATCTTGCGAGCTGATTACAAACGTCATCCGTCACGGTGGCGACGAAGCGGAGTTTACGGGCTCGCTTTCGGGCGATACGATAACTATTACCGTCACGGCTGAAAGCTTCAAGGGCTTGGATATAAGCAGACCCGCGCCCGACGTCTTTGCCGAAAGCGGTAGGGGTCTGTATATAATCAAGAGTATCTGCAGCGATATCGAACGTGGTGAGCGTGGTGAAATTAAGGTAATAATAAGGCGGCACAGCCAAGATAAATAATTTAAAGTTAAAAAAGCTTCGGACTATTGTCCGAAGCTTTTAATTTTGTTTATTACAGTAAATTCAATTC
>CAMWLA010000105.1 GCA_947174975.1 uncultured Clostridia bacterium
CCTGGACTTTTGTCGGGCATCTACGACGGAATTCAGCGCCCGCTTACAACGCTGTTCTTTAAATACGGCTCGCGCATATCGCGCGGAGTTTCCGTAAACAATCTCGACAGAGAAAAGAAATGGCGTTTCTCGCCCAGAGTTAAGGCGGGGGATACCGTCGCGGAAGGCGATATTCTCGGCGTTGTGCAAGAAACGGAAATAATCGAACACAGAATTTTAGTCCCCAACGGAATTAACGGAAAAGTCGTATCCGTGGAAGACGGGGATTTCACTATAGAGGATACGGTTGCCGTAATTCAGACGGACGCTGGCAAAAAGCCTATAAGCATGCTTAGAAAGTGGCCCGTCCGCCGCGGTAGACCGTACAAAGAAAAATTAATGCCCGACACACCGATGGTTACGGGACAGCGCGTTATCGATACGCTCTTCCCCGTGGCGCGCGGCGGCGTTGCGGCGGTTCCCGGTCCTTTCGGAAGCGGAAAAACCGTCGTTCAGCACCAGCTTGCAAAGTGGGCGGACGCGGATATCATAGTCTACGTAGGCTGCGGCGAACGCGGCAACGAGATGACCGACGTTTTAAACGAATTCCCCGAGCTTATCGACCCGAAATCGGGTTATCCCATAATGAAGCGTACAGTGCTTATCGCAAACACTTCGGATATGCCCGTTGCCGCGCGTGAAGCTTCGATTTACACCGGTATTACTATTGCGGAATATTTCCGCGATATGGGCTACAACGTAGCGATTATGGCTGACTCTACTTCGCGTTGGGCGGAAGCTTTGAGAGAGATGAGCGGACGACTCGAAGAGATGCCGGGTGACGAAGGTTATCCCGCGTACCTTGCAAGCCGTCTTGCGGAATTCTACGAGAGGGCTGGCATAGTTAAACTTTTGGGAACGCAGGAAAGACAAGGCTCTATCACCGCGATTGGCGCGGTATCGCCCCCCGGAGGCGATTTGTCCGAGCCGGTTGCGCAAGCAACGCTCAGAATTGTCAAGGTGTTCTGGGGACTTTCGGCTTCGCTTGCATACAAGCGCCACTTCCCCGCGATCGACTGGCTTATCAGCTATTCGCTGTACGCAGACAAAATGCAGGACTGGTACAATGAAAACGTCAGCTCCGATTTCTTGAAATACCGCCAGTTCGTAATGACGGTTCTGCAAGAGGAAGCCGCGCTTGACGAAATAGTAAGGCTCGTCGGTATGGACGCGCTTTCGTCCAAGGACAGACTTACAATGGAAACGGCTAAGATTATCCGCGAGGACTATCTGCATCAGAACGCTTTCGACGAAATCGATACATTCTCGTCGATGAAAAAGCAGTTCTTGATTTTAAAACTCATACACGAGTTCGACACCCGTGCAAGGGAAGCTGTTGCTTCGTTTGCTTCGGTGGACGATATTTTAAAAACTTCCGCTAAGGATAAAATAGGCAGAGCGAAATTCATTCCCGAAGACAAGCTTTCGGAGTTTGACGATATTTTGAAGCTTATCAATACGGAAATGCAAGCGCTGTGCCAAGGAGGGGAGGACGATGTTTAAGGAATACAAGACGATCCGCGAAGTAGTCGGACCCCTTATGGTTGTTGACGGCGTCGAGGGCGTAACTTATAACGAGCTTGTCGATATCGTCTGCGCAAACGGTGATATCCGTAGAGGTAAGGTGTTAGAGATAAACCGCGACAAGGCTGTCGTGCAGTTGTTTGAAAATTCGCAAGGCTTGAAGATTTCGGACGCGAAAGCCCGCTTCACGGGTCACAGCCAGAATCTTGCTTGCTCGCGCGATATGTTAGGACGCGTGTTCGACGGTATGGGCAACCCCCGCGACGGCGGTGCGCCCGTTATTCCAGAAAAGGTTTTGGATATCAACGGCGAACCCATTAACCCCGCCGCGCGCGACTATCCCGACGAATTTATTCAGACCGGTATTTCCGCAATCGACGGACTTAACACGCTTGTAAGGGGACAGAAGCTTCCCGTGTTTTCTATGAGCGGTCTGCCCCATGCAGAGCTTGCGGCGCAGATTGCAAGACAGGCAAAGGTAAGGGGAACGGACAGCAAATTCGCCGTAGTTTTCGCGGCTATAGGTATTACGTTCGAAGAAGCGCAGTATTTCGTTGAGGACTTCAAAAAGACGGGCGCGATAGAGAGGACGGTGCTTTTTACCAACCTTGCAAACGACCCCGCTGTTGAGCGTATCGCAACCCCGCGTATGGCGCTGACTTGCGCCGAATATCTTGCGTTTACTTGCGGAATGCACGTTCTCGTAATCATGACGGACATAACAAACTACGCAGAAGCGCTCCGCGAAGTTTCCGCCGCAAGGCGCGAAGTTCCCGGCAGACGCGGCTATCCCGGTTACCTTTATACCGACCTTGCAACCATTTACGAGCGCGCGGGCAGAATAAGGGGCTGTGAAGGCTCTATTACGCAGATACCTATTCTGACCATGCCCGAGGACGACAAGACCCACCCCATACCCGACTTGACGGGTTATATCACGGAAGGTCAGATTATGCTTTCGCGTGATTTGTATAAAAAGGGCATCAACCCGCCTATCGACGTATTGCCGTCGCTTTCCCGTCTTAAGGATAAGGGAATAGGCGTAGGTAAAACGCGTGAAGACCATGCGGGCACTATGAACCAGCTTTTCGCCGCGTATGCAAGCGGTAAGGAGAGTAAGGAGCTTTCCGCGATTTTGGGCGAAGCCGCGCTCTCCGATATCGATAAACTCTACGCAAAATTTGCCGAAGAGTTTGAAAAGGTATACGTAAGCCAAGGCTTCAATGCAGACCGTTCGATCGAGGAAACTCTTGATATCGGTTGGCAGCTTTTGAAGATTTTGCCCGTGGGCGAACTTAAGCGTATTAAACAAGAATATATTGATAAGTACTTAAATAAGGAAGAGAATGGCACGACTTAACGTTAATCCGACGCGAATGGAGCTTAAAAAGCTTAAAGCGCGGCTTACAACGGCAGTGAGGGGGCACAAGCTTTTAAAGGATAAGTCCGATGAAATGGTGCGCCGGTTCTCACTCATAATAAAGGAAAATAAACGGCTTCGCAGCGAGGTTGAAAAGGAGCTTTCCGAAACCTTACGCCAGTTCTCCGTTGCCCGCTCGGTAACTCCTTCGTACCGCGCCGAAACGGCGTTTTCAATGCCGTCCGTCGCAATAAAGGCGGAGTGCGGTATCGGAAGCGTTATGGGCGTTGAAGTTCCCGACATTTCGCTTATAAACGAAAAGCGCGCGGACGGACTTCCGTACGCGTACTCGGAAATTACAAGCGAGGCTGACTTTTCCGTATTGCAAGCTTCGGCTCTGCTTCCTAAAATGGTGGAGCTTGCAAAGGTTGAAAAAACGGTTAGAATGCTTGCCGCTGAAATCGAGCGCAACAAGCGCCGCGTCAATGCGTTGGAATACGTAATGATACCTCAGTTAGAGGAAACCATAAAGTATATCAAGAGCAAGCTTGACGAAAACGAGCGCGCCGCGGTAATACGTTTAATGAAAGTTAAAAACAAAGCGTAAAATTAAATAGGGTTCGGAATTTCCGAACCCTATTTTTTGATTTATTTGTTCAGCAAGATTAAGCGTTTACGTCACTGTCGCCGGGCTTAACTTCTACGTTAGGACCTTCGTCGGGAGCGCCTTGGTTTATCATTCCGTCGATCATAGCGATAATGCCGTCCGTTACGTCGTCGTAAGCTTTAACGGTGTCGGAAATAGTAACCTTTTCGGTGATAACTTCAATTACGGTCGAACCCTTAACGTATGCTGTAATTTCGGGCATCTGAGCATATTCTTCGCCGATTAAATCGGATAAAGCAGCGGGGTTAACCTTAACGTCGATATCCATAACTTCGCTTGCGCGGTCAAACTTGCCGTCCTTGTCGATCGAGAAATATACGTCGAACTGGAATTTGTTGAACGTTACGGCAC
The DNA here is from genome assembly GCA_947174975.1 of uncultured Clostridia bacterium. Lineage (GTDB taxonomy): Bacteria > Bacillota > Clostridia > Christensenellales > Borkfalkiaceae > Coproplasma. The sequence continues at coordinate 3,942 of CAMWLA010000105.1, forward strand.
CTTTAACGGTAGTAATCATTTCTTCGTCGATATCTGCTGCAGCAAGTGCTTTCCAGATAGTTTCTTGGGTTGCGCTGAGCTTAACCTTAACGCCGTCGCTGTCGTCAATCGCAATACCGATGCCGAAGCTTTGCGCCATTGCAAGAATTCCGGCGATATCGAATTCGGATGAGCCGGTTATTTCGGAAGTTTCCAAAAGGGACATTCCGCCGATTCCGCCCACATATTCCAAAAGCTTATCCATATCGATTTTACCGGTCATAGCTGCGTCGCCGAGACCAGAAACCGAGCCGTATACATACTCCATATCGTTGCAAACGTCTGCAGATACTTTCATAGTCTGTGACTGCGGAGTGCCGGTTTCGTCTAACATGCTAACGTTTGCGTCTAAGCCGAACGAACCTTTACCTGCAGCGTATTCGGGCTGTGCTGCATAAGACATTTTGTAATCGAAATTAACCTTTGAGTTCGCAACCATGTACATACCCATAGCGAATCCCATTTCCGTTTCTTCGGTTACGTGCATACCAAGCGAAGCGGTGGGAGATTCAAGATCGCCGAAAAGATCGCCGGGGTTGAGGTTATCTACGATATCCTTAATTTCTTCGTCGTTCTTTTCCTTGTAATCGCCTTCGATAACGCCCGCGGGGGTCTTATTGGTGTCGTCACCGTCGGGTTTGTCGTTGTCACCGCAACCTGCAAATGCAAACATAGATACAGCTACTGCGGCAGCCGCAAAAGCAGCAAAAATTCTTTTCTTGTTTTTCATTATTACTAATTCCTCCAAAATAATGATTGTATTCTAATTATATATTCATAAAATCTCAATGTCAAGTAAAATTCCGACAAGGGCTTTTGAACTGTCTGTAAA
>CAMWLA010000106.1 GCA_947174975.1 uncultured Clostridia bacterium
GCCCGCTTCTTTTCTCATATTCTGAATTTTGGAAACGAGTTCGCGTTCGACTCCCTCAAAAATAAGCTCTTCGGTAAGAGTTGCGTCCAAAGCGACGGTTATTCCCTTATCCTCCGCAGCAACGAAGCCGCCCTCGCTTACTGTGAAAATCTGTAAATCTTCTTCGGTAAGAATTATGTCTTCGCCCTTGATTTCATACGTGCCGCCGTTTTTCACCGCATTGACTACTTCCTTTGCATTGCAATTAGCCAAGAACGCGGAAATTACGCCTAGCTTTTTGCCGTACTTAGGTCCTAACGTTTTAAGCTGGGGTTTCAATTTATAACCGATGTATTTGTTTGCATCGTCGGCAAATTCAAAATTCTTTATATTAAGCTCTTCCAAAACTATCGCTTTATCATCGTCGGATAAGTCGATTTTTCTGTTAGTTGCGACGATAACCTTTGAAAGCGGCTGCCTGTTTTTAAGGTTGCCCGCGTTACGCGCAGCTCTACCCAAAACGACGATATCCAAAACCTCGTCCATTCTGGCTTCAAGCGATTTTACGATATACTTTTTATCAGCCTTAGGAAAAGCACAGAGATGTACGCTCTTAAGTGCATCCTTATAAAATGACGGAACCAAATTGAGGTATATCATTTCCGAAACAAAGGGTGTGTAAGGCGCGGAAATTTTTGCAAGCGTTACAAGCACGGTGTACAGCGTTGTGTAAGCCGCAACTTTGTCGTCGGTCATTTCCTTGCCCCAGTATCTGTCGCGACTGCGGCGAACGTACCAGTTTGACAGAACGTCCACAAAGTCTGCAAGCGCACGCGAGCTTTCGAATATCTCGTACTTTTTTAAACTTTCGTCAACCAATGCGACAAGCGAATTTAATTTGGAAAGTATCCACTTATCCATTACGGAAAGCTTGCATTTTGCCAAATCGTATTTCGACGGATCGTAGTTATCGATATCGGCGTACAGAGTGAAGAATGCGTAGGTGTTCCACAGCGTGCCCATATATTTGCGCTGGGCTTCTGAAACCGTTTCTTCGGAGAAACGCGAGGGAAGCCAAGGTGCCGACGAGGTATAGAAATACCATCTTACGGCGTCCGCGCCTTGCTTATCGAGTACCGACCACGGATCGACGACGTTGCCCTTGTGCTTTGACATCTTGATGCCGTTTTTGTCGTTGACGTGACCCAAAACTATGCAGTTTTTAAACGGCGCCTTGCCGAAAAGTATTGTGTTTATTACAAGTAAAACGTAGAACCATCCCCTCGTCTGGTCGACGGCTTCGGAAATGAAGTCTGCGGGGAAAGTTTCCTCGAACAAATCTTTATTTTCAAAGGGATAGTGATACTGCGCGAACGGCATTGAACCCGAATCGAACCAGCAGTCGATAACTTCGTGCGTGCGTTTCATTTTGCCGCCGCACTTGGGGCATTTGCACGTGAGCGTATCAAGATACGGGCGGTGCAATTCGATATCCTTATTTTCTGGCAAACCGCATTTTTGTTTGAGCTCTGCTTTTGAACCCATAACCTCGATTTCGCCGCAGTCGGGGCAGATCCATACCGGCAAAGGCGTTCCCCAGTATCTGTCGCGGGAAAGTCCCCAGTCAATTACGTTTTCCAAGAAATTGCCCATTCTGCCCTCTTTGATAGTGTCGGGCATCCAGTTAACGGAACGGTTTGATTTAATTATCTCGTCCTTTACCTTCGTGACTTGCACGAACCAGCTTGATTTTGCGTAATACAGAAGGGGCGTATCGCAACGCCAACAATGGGGATAATCGTGCTCGAACGGCAAAACCTTAAATAAAAGTTTGCTCTCTTCAAGCATATCTAAAATCATCTTATCGGCCTTTTTTGCGAAAATGCCGTCAAGAGAAGCAAATCTCTTATCGAAACAGCCCTTTTCATTTACGAGCTGAACTACCGGCAAATTGTAGCGTTTACCGACTTTGTAGTCGTCCTCACCGAATGCGGGCGCAATGTGAACTACGCCAGTGCCGTCGCCCATGGTGACGTAGCTGTCGCAGACGACGTAATGCGCTTTAAGAGGCGCGCTTGCGGGGGAAATGCGCTTGATTTCGTCGGTTGTTTGCGAAAACAGCGGTTCGTATTCGAGGCGTTCCCACTCTCTTCCTTTCTTTTTCTCCAAAACCTTGTATTCTTCAAAGAAGTTGGAAACTAATGCTTCCGCTAAAATATATTTAACTCCGTCGACTTCGATTTTTACGTAAGGCTCGTCGGGGTTCATACAGAGGGCTACGTTTGAAGGCAAAGTCCAAGGTGTTGTCGTCCAAGCGAGAATATATTCGTCGTTTTTGCCCTTTACTTTAAAGCGCGCAACTGCGGAATTTTCCTTTACCTTTTTATAACCTTGCGCAACCTCGTGCGAAGAAAGCGCCGTTCCGCAGCGCGGGCAGTAAGGCACGATTTTGTGACCCTTGTATAAAAGCCCCTTTTTGTGCATTTCTTTAAGAGCCCACCACTCCGACTCGATATACTTATCGTCGTAAGTTATATAGGGGTTGTCCATATCGACCCAATAACCTACGCGGTCGGACATCTTTTCCCATTCGCCCTTGTATTTCCACACGGACTGCTTACACTGTTTTATAAAGGGCTCGATGCCGTATTCCTCAATCTGTTCTTTTCCGTCAAGTCCAAGCATCTTTTCGACTTCGAGTTCGACGGGCAGACCGTGGGTATCCCAGCCCGCTTTTCTTAAAACGTGCTTGCCCTTCATCGTCTGGTATCTGGGAATAATATCTTTCATTACGCGCGTTAAAATATGCCCTATGTGCGGCTTACCGTTAGCCGTAGGGGGTCCGTCGTAAAACGAGAACTCTTCACCACCCTCATTTTTTTCGACGCTGATTTCAAAAATTTTGTTTTTCTTCCAGAACTCGATTATTTCCTTTTCACGTTCAACGAAGTTTAAAGAAGTGTCTACTTTCTTGTACATAGTTTTCTCCTTAAAAAATAAAAGAGTATCCGAGCTGTTCGGACACTCCAAATAAGTGCTTATAAACCACCAAAACAAACTGACATTTGTTGTAACTTGTAACGGGTTACAAATCCGCGCAAAACTACTTGAGGAACCGTTCGCAATGCGGGCTGAAAGGTGATATCCGTAGCGGGAAGTTTACTTTCTTACACCAACCGAAAGCTCTCTGAAAAACTCTGCCCGAACGGCGTTGTCCTTTGTCATAGCCGATAAACTTAAGTTGTACTTTAATTATATTTATTTGCTTTTAAAAAGTAAAGCAAATTGACGTAATTTTTTATTTTAACGGAATTTGAGCGCAAGCGTTTAACGACATATCGGCAAAGTTGCCCGCTTGGTATTGAATGAGCCCCTCCGCCGCTATCATTGCTGCGTTGTCCGTGCAGTACTTCTTTTCGGGCAAAATCAACTTTATGCCGTGCTTTTCGCATTCGGCTTTTAAGCTGTTCCTTAAATAATCGTTTGCCGCAACTCCGCCACCCGCGGTGACCGTTTTAACATTAAGCGATATTGCATTTTCGATAGTCTTTTTAACTAACGGTTCCAAAGCAGATTTCTGAAAAGATGCGGCAACGTCCGCCTTGTTTAAAGGTTCTCCCTTTTGTTCTGCATTGTGGCAAAAATTTATAACCGCCGTTTTAAGTCCGCTGTAAGAAAACTGAGTTTGGCTGCCACGAACGAGCGACGAGGGAAATTTTATTTCCGCTTTACCGTTTTCCGCAAGGCGCTGAACGTTGGGCCCGCCGGGGTACGGCAAACCGAGAATGCGCGCAACCTTGTCGAACGCTTCGCCCGCGGCGTCGTCCGAAGTAGAAGCCAAAACTTCAAACTCGGTGAAAGATTTAATATGCAAAATTGCCGTGTGTCCACCGCTTGCAAGCAAGGTTAAATACGGGGGCGTTAGCGTTTCGTCTGCAAGATACGCAGCAGACATATGCCCTCGAATATGATTTACCGCAATGAGAGGAACATTCAAGCTGTATGCAAGCGATTTTGCAAAAGAAAGCCCGACGAGAAGCGCGCCTAAAAGTCCCGCGCCGTAAGTTACCGCAACGGCGTCGATATCATTTACGGTTATGCCCGCCTCTCTAATTGCTTTAACTACCGCTTCATCAACCGCTTCGGTATGTGCGCGCGACGCAATTTCGGGAACCACTCCGCCGTACTTCGCTTGTTCTGTTGCGGAAGAAAATATTACGTTCGATAAAAGCCGTCTGCCGCGTATTACCGCGGCAGCCGTTTCGTCACAACTTGATTCAATTCCTAAAATTATAGGATTTTCTTTTATCATATAGTTTTCTTTAAATAGTCAATAATGAAGCCTTGAATATCTCCGTCCATAACCGCCTGCACGTTTGAATTTTCATATCCAGTGCGGTGGTCTTTAACAAGAGTATAAGGACAGAATACGTAAGAGCGTATCTGGCTGCCCCATTCGATTTTTTTGATTTCGCCTTTTATTTCGGCGTCGGCAGCTTCGCGCTCGGCAATTTGCCGCTCGATTAACTTTGCACGAAGGTATTGGAAAGCCATTTCCTTATTCTGAAGCTGGCTTCTTTCGTTTTGGCAAGTAACTACTATTCCCGTAGGGAAATGAGTTATGCGGATAGCGGTTTCGGTTTTATTGACCTTTTGTCCGCCCGCACCCGACGAGCGGTAAACGTCGATACGGATATCCTCGTCCTTGATTTCTATTTCGTTATCGTCCTCAAC
>CAMWLA010000107.1 GCA_947174975.1 uncultured Clostridia bacterium
CAAGTATTCACCGTTGACGTAAAGCGGTTCTTCGGAATAACCTACGTATTCGGGAATTCTAACTCTCATACCGTAAACAATTCCGTCTTTTACAAGTATACCCGAAACGCCGTTCCATTTTTTCATATCATAATGCTTTTCCCAGTTTATTTCATAAAGTTTGTCCTCTTCCTCTTGCAACATTTTAAAATGCTTTAATTGCTCTTCTATCGGTTTACCCTTTAAGATCATTTCATAGTCGGCGGGATAATTATACTTTTTCATTATCTCGTCTTTTTCCACTAAAAAATCATCGGACAATTCAATTATTTCCATTTTAAATACTCCTTTATTTTAATACAAGCTACGTAATTTATAAAATCCTATTCCAAAGGCTATCATTAAAACTATTTGGTTTCTAACAGTCTTTTGATAAGAGGCTTTTTTCTTTTAACCGTCTTTTTCTCTTGCGCGGGTTGCGCTTTTTCGGCTTTGACAGCGGGCTTTTCGGCTACTTTCTTTTCAACCGGCTTTTCCGCGGGTTTGCTTTCAGCGGGCGGTTCGACAGGTTTTTCAACCGGTTTCTTTTCTACGGGCAGTTCGGCAAGTTTTTCAACCGCCTTTTTTTCTGGCTTTCCGAATTCCGGCGTTACGGGGATATGCGATAAATCGTTTTTAACCTCTTTGAAGTCGTCGGCGATTTTGTCCTTTACCGACTTTTCCTTTTTAACCTCTTCGGGCGTGCTTTCCTTATACGGAATTTCGAATATTACCGACTCGTAAGGGCGGAGATTAAACGTAAGCTTGTACTGTCTGCCGTCGCAAAGCTCTTCCTTTGCATCCAATTCCATTAAGTTATCGTCGGGGTATGTAGAGAATACACGCTTGTATTTGCCGTCTATAGGCGCGCCTACGCCGTAATCTACGCGTTCTACCGGCGCAAAGTTGCAGACGAATATCAGCGCGTTGTTGTAATTCCAAGGATTGCGCCTTATAAAGGTGAATATGTTGCGGTTGTAATCGCCGCTGTTTATCCACTCGAAAGTGGCTTTGCCGCCACAATCGTTATAGAGTACTGGATACTTTCTGTATAGGTGCAGAAGAGTGCGGTAGCAATTTAAAACGTCGCGGTGACCCTCGTCGTCGCAGAGGAACCAGTCAAGCCCCGTTTTAAAGTTCCATTCGCGCTCTTGCGCGAAGTCCTGACCCATAAATAAAAGCTTTTTGCCGGGGTGACCCATCATCATGGTATAGGCGGTTTTCAAGCTGCCCATTTTATCCATCTTGTTGCCGATAAACTTATTTATCATACTGCCCTTGCCGTACACGACTTCGTCATGTGAAAGGACGAGCATCCAATTTTCGTCAAATGCGTATTCGAACAAGTGTGTGATAAGTCCGTGGTGATAGGGGCGGAAAATTGGGTCTGTATTGTAATACTTGATACTGTCGTTCATCCAGCCCATATTCCATTTAAGTCCGAAGCCGAAACCGCCCTTTGCCGCGGGCTTGGTTACGCCTTCGATAATAGACGAATCTTCCGCAATCAAGAACGCGTCGGTACGCTGGCGGAGAATACTGTTTAAATGACGGATAAACTCGAAGCTTTCCAAATTCTCGTTTCCGCCGTACATATTCGGGCGCCACTTTTCTCTTCCGAAACTGTTATAGAACATAGAAGCGACAGCGTCTACTCTGAGCGCGTCGATATGGTATTTTTCAACCCAGAAGAACGCCGAAGCAATGAGGAAGTTGGAAACTTCCTTTTTGCCCAAATCGAACGCCTTGGTTCCCCATTCGGGATATTCCGCACGGAGCGGGTCGGCATATTCGTAGAGGGGCGTGCCGTCAAAGTTTGCAAGCGCGAAATCGTCCTTGGGGAAATGCGCGGGAACCCAGTCTAAAATTACGCCGATGCCGTTTTTATGCATATGATCGACGAAGTACATGAAGTCTTCCGGCGAGCCGTAACGCGAAGTGGGCGCAAAGTAGCCCGTAACCTGATAGCCCCACGACGGGTCGAAGGGGTATTCGCAGATGCCCATAAGCTCGATATGGGTGTAGCCCATCCACTTTACGTAGTCGCAAAGCTCGTGCGCGAGACGTCTGTAGTCGAAGAACTGGTCCTCGTCCCATTTGGACAAATCTTTCTTCCAGCTGCCGAGGTGAACCTCGTAAACCGCCATAGGCTTTTCAAGGAAATTTTCGCCCTTCTTTGCTTTGAGGTATTCGTCGTCGAACCACTCGTAATTATCGAGGTTTGCAACAACCGATGCGTTATTGGGGCGCAGCTCGCAGCGGAAGCCGTACGGGTCGACTTTCTGCACTTCCGTGCCGTCGGCGCGTACGATAAGATATTTGTACTTAACGCCCTCGCACATGCCGGGAACGAACAATTCCCAAATGCTGTCGTCCGTCTTTTCCATATTATCGCGCCAAGGAGTCCAGCCGTTTCCGTCTGATACGACGCACACAGCGCGCGCATTCGGCGCCCACAGCACGAAATGAACGCCCCTTACGCCGTTCACTTCCCTTACGTGCGCACCCATTTTATCAAACAGCTTGTAGTGCGTGCCGTGATGAAAAAGATAGGTATCAAGTTCGCCGAAAAATTTGTTTTCCATTGTTTTCCCCTTATTTTTTATTAAATTTATGGTAGTACACTTTGCCCGATTTAGGAGGCAAAGATACGAAAAGTCTGCCGTATTTTACCGTGCTTTCTTCCTCTTCCTCGGAAAATGCGCCGTCCTCAAAGCAGAACTTGCGGACAAGCTTATCGCCCGTGCGGACGCCGATTTCCCAGACGGGAACGCTGAGTTCGAGATTGTCGTCGGAGCAGTTTATTAAAACCACCGCGCAATCTTCCTTGTCAAATCTGCCGTAGGCGATATATCCGTTACCGCCGTCAAGCGCTTTGATACTGCCCGTTTTTATGCAGTGAATTTTCTTCCTTAATGCGATTACCGCCTTGTGGTAGGCGATAAGCTCCCTATTTTCATTGCCCCAAGGGTACGTTCTGCGGCTGTCGGGGTCGGTCCAGCCGACTTGACCCGCCTCGTCCGCGTAATAAATTCCGGGGGAGCCGACCCACGTCATCTGAATGAGAACTGCAAGCGACATCACTCTTATGTCGGTTCCGTAGCCCGCCGCTTGAGGTCCGCGAGTCTTTAACGTGCCGACGGTACGGTTGGTGCGCGTCATAAAACGCGAATGGTCGTGATTTGAAAGCTGATTGAGCGCCGAATCGAGCGCGGGGCGGGGAAATCTGGACATGTTTTTCGCCATACTGTCAAAAAACTGTCTTCCGTCCCAAAGCTTGCTTGAATCGAAATACTCGCTGTGCTTTTCCATTCCCGTCAAAAACCAAGTGACCGGTTCCATAAACGCGTCGTAGTTCATAACCGAGTCCCACTCTCTGCCCTTAAGCCAAGCGGAAGGATCGCCGTAGTGCTCGGCGAAAATAAACGCTTCGGGGTTAGCCCCTTTCACCTTTTCGCGGAACATATTCCAAAATTTGTGATTGTATTTTTCCGAATAACCCAAGTCCGCCGCAACGTCAAGCCGCCAGCCGTCCACTCCGTAGGGTGCAGACACCCACTTTGCACCGGTGGATAAAATATAATCTTCAAGCTCGGGACTCTGCTCGTAGAACAGCTTAGGCAAGGTATAAATATTCCACCAGCCGTCGTAATCGCTCACCGCCGAGTTATCTTTGAACTTAAAGTATTTTCTGTACGGACTGTTAAACGACTGATATGCGCCCTTCTGTCCGTATCCGGGTTTATTGAGGTAGATGCCCTCTCTGTCCATCCATTTATTGAACGAACCGCAGTGATTAAAAACACCGTCGATTACTACGCGCATGCCTCTACGATGAATTTCCTTGACGAGGTCGGCAAAGTATTTGTTGCTCTTTTCAAGATTGGTTTTGGAAACGGTACGCTGAATGTACCTTGCGGCGAAGCCGTTGTTATGCTCCCAAAACTGCATAGCGTGGCCGTTATCCTCTTCGATTACCGCAAGGTGCGGGTCGATATAGTCGTAGTCCTGAGTATCGTATTTGTGATTTGACGGCGAAACGAAAAGCGGGTTGAAATAGATTGCTTCCACGCCCAAATCTTGAAGATAGTCGAGTTTTGCCCTTACGCCTTGCAAGTCGCCGCCGTAAAAGCAGTGAACGTCAAGCTCGTTAGGGAACTTATCCCAATCGGTAATTTTTTTGACGTGACCGCCCGTATAAAAATATTCGTTATCCTCGACGTTGTTATTAGGGTTACCGTCGCAGAAACGGTCGGTGAAAATCTGATAAAATACCGTACCTTTTGCCCAGTCGGGGACTTTGAAATTCGGCATAAAAGAAAAATTGTATTCTTCTTGCGCGTTTTCCGCACAGCCGAGGCGGTTATATACGGCGTGGTCGTCCTCGTCGTACATAAGGAAATAATACGAAACGCGCTTATCCGAACATTTAAACGATACCGTGTAAAAGTCGAAAATGTCGTCGATATGCGCGTGAAGCTTAGTCATTGCGCGCTTAATTCCGTTTACTACCGCATAAGCCTTTAAAACGTCGTTTTTGAGCGTACGCAGTTTTAAAGTAACCGTGTCGCCCGTCATTGGTTCGTATGGAGTTTTGAAACTGATAGTTTCGTCTGAAAAAATTGCCCGTCTGTTAATCATAAAACTCTCTTTATATCACTAAAAAATTTTAACAT
>CAMWLA010000108.1 GCA_947174975.1 uncultured Clostridia bacterium
GTGCGACCTATATTTTAATATAAGCAATAAGGAGTATATATGACTTACGTTGAACGCGTACTTGAAAATTTGAAGAAAAATAATCCGAATGAGCCGGAATTCCATCAAGCGGCTACTGAAATTTTAACGACGCTTGCGCCCGTAGTCGAAAAGCATCCGGAATATGAGGCTTGGGGGCTTTTGGAAAGATTTGTAGAGCCCGAAAGAGTTATTATGTTCCGTGTACCTTGGGTTGACGATAAAGGCAAGGTGCAAGTAAATAAAGGTTACAGAGTGCAATTTAACAGTGCAATCGGTCCCTATAAAGGTGGTCTCAGATTTCACCCGTCGGTAAATCTTTCTATAATTAAATTTTTGGGTCTGGAACAGATTTTAAAGAATAGCTTAACGGGGCTTCCGATAGGCGGGGGAAAGGGCGGCTCTGATTTTGATCCTAAGGGAAAATCTAATAGGGAGGTAATGGCTTTTTGTCAAAGCTTTATGACCGAGCTTTACAGACATATCGGCGCAGATACCGACGTGCCCGCGGGTGATATTGGAGTAGGCGGAAGAGAAATCGGTTATCTTTTCGGTCAGTATAAGCGAATTCGGGACGAGCACGTTGGTGTGCTGACGGGAAGAGGTCTCTCTTACGGCGGCAGTCTTGCAAGAACCGAAGCTACCGGATACGGACTTGTATATATCACAGAAGAAGCAATGAAAGCGCGCGGTGACAGCTTTAAGGGCAAAACGGTAATAATATCCGGTTCCGGAAACGTTGCTATATATGCGTGCCAGAAAGCTCAAAGTTTAGGCGCAAAAATAGTTGCGATGTACGATTCCAACGGATATATTTACGATCCAAATGGTATTCAGCTTGACGTTATTAAGGACATTAAGGAAGTTAAGCGCGGAAGAATTAAGGAATATGCCCAAAGAGTAAAGGGAAGCAAATACACAGAGGGATGTAAAGGTTTATGGTCAATTCCTTGTGATGTGGCGCTTCCGTGCGCAACGCAGAATGAAATTGATGAACAGTCCGCAAAGTTGCTTGTTGAAAACGGCGTCAAGTACGTAGCTGAAGGTGCAAATATGCCTTCAACCTTGGAGGCAATAGAAGTGTTCCAAAAAAGCGGTATCGTATTTCTGCCGGCAAAGGCGGCAAATGCGGGCGGTGTAGCAACTTCGGCACTTGAAATGGCTCAGTCATCGGGTAGGCTATTCTGGCCGTTTGAAGAAGTGGATAAAAAACTTAAAGATATAATGGTTAATATTTATCACAACATTGATAATGCTTCGAAAGAATATGGGTATGAAGGCAATTACGTAATGGGGGCAAACATTGCGGGATTTATTAAAGTTGCCGATGCTATGTTGGCGCATGGCATAGTATAGTAAAAGTATCCGTTTTATCATGGTTTTTAGTGGATATTATGTACTATGTCAGACATAAGCACTAAAAAATGACGTTATTGCTACATATTTTATAAAAAAATCTGTTTTGCTTGACGGATTTTTTTATTTGTATTATAATAAAACAAATGTTGCAAAACGCACGTTTTAAAAGGAGGGATTATGCCGCCGAAAGCAAAATTTACAAAAGAAGAGTTAGTAGCTGCCGCATTGGAAATTGTTCGAACAAGCGGGATAGACGCATTAACTGCTCGTTCGCTTGGTGAAAAATTGGGAAGTTCTGCCCGACCGATATTCACTGTGTTTAACAGTATGGAAGAGGTGCAAAATGAAGTGATTGCTGCGGCGCGAAGTTTATATGAAAAGTATGAAGACGATTGTATGCAATGCGCTAACCCGTTTAAAGGTTCCGGTGTTGGATATATTCGTTTTGCTTCCGAACAGCCTAAGCTATTTCAGTTATTGTTTATGCGTGAGAAGACTGATGTTCCCGACCGCGGAACGGTTTTGTCGCTTATTGATAATTATTACGATAGAATATTGCAAACGGTTCAGACGGAATACGGATTCAGCTATGAAACTTCAAGAGAAATTTATTTGCATTTGTGGATTTATTCTCACGGGATAGCGTCGCTTATTGCAACCAATGTTTGTAAATTCTCTGAACAAGCAATTTCGGAAATGTTAGCAGACGTAGGTGCAAGTATAATAAGAAAATATAAAGCGGAGGAAAAAAAGTGATTAAAGCTGAAAATATTTGCAAATCATTCAACAATGGAACGGTGGAAGTTCTCAAAAATATTTCTTTGGAAATTGAAGAGGGCGAGTTTGCTGTTATTTTAGGTGCGTCCGGTTCCGGTAAATCCACGTTTATGAGTATATTATCCGGGCTTGAACGCCCCGATAGCGGCAAAGTATTTTATGGTAACGAAGAAATTACTTCAATGAATGATAAACTGCTTACTGATTTCAGACGGCGCGAAGTGGGGTTTATTTTTCAACAGTATTATCTTTTACCGCATTTAAGCGTTGATAAAAACGTCAGAATGGGTGCAGATCTTGCGGAAAACAAAAATTACCGTGAAATAATAGAGAAAGTAGGCTTGGCGGACAAACTAAAAAGCCGCCCGTCGGAGCTTTCGGGCGGTGAACAGCAACGTGTGTGTATTGCGCGTGCGCTTGCTAAAAATCCTAATATACTTTTTCTTGACGAACCTACTGGCGCGCTAGATGAAAAGACCGGTAGGCAAGTGCTTGACTATATTATGCAAATGAAAAAAGAAAGAAATTTTACGATGATAATGGTCACGCATAATGCAAATATTGCGGAAATGGCGGATAAAGTTATTAAAATAAACAGCGGAGAGATTGAAAAAATCTATAAAAATACTTCACCTAAATCCGCTTATGAAATAGGGTGGTAAAATGGTTATAAGTTTAAAGGACAGTTTAAAGCTTATAGGTATTATAATTGTCAGTTTCTGCGCGGTTTTTGTATGCACGTTCTTTTTGAATTTTTATCTTGATGCAAGCAAGCTCGAAGGTGCGATTACAGACTCTGAGATTATAATCTTATATGACGCCCAGATGGCTACTGCTAAATTCACTTGTGCAATTACCGGCGGATTTCTTGCATTAATTGCCGTTATAATGCTTATATTTTACATAAAACTGTATATTGACGGACATTCTAAGCAGCTGGGAATATTAAAAGCAATGGGGTATTCTGACGGAAAGATTGCACTAAGGTTTGCAGTGTTCGGAATTAGCGTTTTGTTGGGAACTGCACTTGGTTTCGGTTGCGGATTTGTCATTATGCCTAATGTATATAAGAGTTTGACAATTGACGGATTACCGCATATAGCAATAACTTTTCACGCTGAACTTTTAATTGCGCTTATAGTTGCTCCATCGGTTTTATTTTCGGCTCTTGCTGTCGGGTATGCATATTTGGCTTTGCGTCGCCCCGTATCCGAAATGCTTCGCGGTAAGACTGAAAAAAAGTTAAAAAATCGCAAGATTAAAGAGGATAAGGAGAGGGCATTTTTAGTTGAAATGTTATTCAAGACGTTAGGAGGAAGGAAATCGCTTGCATTCTTTATTGCATTTGCGTGCTTCTGTTTTTCGGCGATGATTCAGATGTCTGTATCGATGCTTGATTTAAGCACCGTGGGAATGGGTGCGATAATCCTTGTTATAGGCGTTGTTTTGGCTGTAACTACTATGCTTATGGCGACAGAATCGCTAATACGCAGTAACATTAAGAATATTTCTATTATGAAAGCATTCGGTTACTCATTGAAAGAAAGTTCCTTAACTGTCTTAGGCGGTTATCATATTTTTGCATTAATCGGTTTTGCTGTAGGAACGGTTTATCAGTACGTGCTTTTAAGGGTTATGGTCGATGTGGTTTATAAGGATGTAGTCGCTGTTCCCGAATACAATTTCAACGTATCGGTATTTTTTATAACTTTGGCTGTATTTATAGTGTTTTATGAAGCAGTTATGCTTTTTTACACGCTCAAAATGAGTAAAATTTCCGTAAAGGAAGTAATGGAAGAGAATTAAAAAACTAAAATAGGTAGTTTAAATAATGATTAAACTAAAAATTTTTGACGAAAGGAAACAATTGAAAATTTCTAAAATAATTGCATTGATATTTTCCGGAATTTTACTGCTATGGTTTACTTTTGACATAACGGGACTGAAATGCGGAAATACAAAAATAGTAACTTCTGCTTTTGTGGACGAACCTATTGATTTTGCATTTTATCTTATTTTTGTAGTAAGCATAGTTTGCTTTATGCTTATAGACAAAATAGGCAAGTATGTGTTATCGGTGTTTTTACTTTTATGGGGTATATTTCAGTTTACTGCTTATTTCAAATCTGGCGAAAGTATAGCTGCATATAATAAAATGTTTGCCGATACTCATCATATCGTAGCGATATCGAATGACAGATTGGTTAAAGATACATATCATATTTTTTTGGATATTTTTATTTTTCTTGCGCTTGTTTCGGCAATTACGTTTTTAGTTATAAAAATAATCTCAATCAAGAAAAAATCGAAAACGACAGAAAAGTAAGATCTTTACTTATAAAAGTTTGCTAGGATTACGCTCGACGGAAATATGTACATAAAGCTAAAAGTGTCGGCAACACAAGTTGTCGCACGCGAATCGAATGGTTTCTCGCAACTATTGAAAATAAAAATCCCTAAGCTGACAATAGTCAACTTAGGGATTTTGGTACTCCCGACGGGAATCGAACCCATAACTAACCCTTAGGAGGGGTTTATT
>CAMWLA010000109.1 GCA_947174975.1 uncultured Clostridia bacterium
ACGGCAATTTTTTCGACTATAATTTTCTTTTATTTATATAATATGGTATAATAAAACCAAAGATAATTTAGAGGTGAAAAATGCCCAATAAAATCAATCGTGAGTACGATGCAAACAGTTTAAAAGCCCTAAAAGGGCTTGAACCCGTTAGGGAACACCCCGGTATGTATATCGGACCTACGGACGAAAAAGGTCTGCACTGCCTTGTCAGGGAAGTTATCGATAACTCCATTGACGAAGCGCTTGCGGGTTATTGCGACAGAATCGACGTTGTTATTACCGAGGACGGCTCGTGTTCGGTAAAGGACAACGGAAGAGGTATTCCCACCGGTATCAACAAGGAAGAGGGAATAAGCGGGGTAGAGCTTGCGCTTACCAACTTAAACGCGGGCGGTAAATTCGGCGGCGGCAATAAGGCGGGCGGATATAAAATTTCCTCCGGTCTGCACGGCGTCGGCGTATCTTGCGTTAACGCGCTTTCCGATACTTTAATTGCCGAAGTTTCGCAAAACGGACATATTTACAAGCAAGTTTATCATTGCGGTATTCCCGAAAAGCCTTTAAAGGCGGTCGGCAAGACCGATCTTACGGGTACCACGATAACCTTCCACCCCGACGCAACCGTGTTTGAAACGATTGACTTTAATTACGATACTTTGAAAACCCTTTTAAGGGAGCTTTCGTACCTCAACAAGGGACTTACGCTCACGCTTACGGACAAGCGCGGAGAAAAGGTTCGCTCTGACGTGTTCTGCTATGAGGGCGGTGTCGTTCACTTCATTCAAGACATCAATAAGGGTAAGGAAACTCTTTTCTCGAAGCCCGTATATTTTGAAGATTCCGAGGGCGACGATAAATTCCTCGAAATCGCAATTCAGTATAACAACAGCTATACCGAACAGATTTTCCCTTTCTCAAATAACATTCGCCAGCCCGACGGCGGAACACACCTTGAAGGCTTTAAAGCGGCTTTAACCAAGGTAATCAACGACGCGGGCAAAAAGCTCAACATTTTAAAGGATAATATGAAGCTTTCCGGCGACGACGTGCGCGAGGGTATAACCGCGGTTGTATCCGTAAAAATCGCAGACGCTCAGTATGAAAGCCAGACGAAGAGTAAGCTTTGCTCAACCTACGTAAGGGGCTTCGTTGCTAAGGCTGTCACCGAAAAATTCGGTATGTATCTTGAAGAACACCCCGCAGAAACGCGTGAACTTATCTTGCGCTGCCTTACGGCGCAGCGCGCAAGGGAGGCGGCAAGGCTTGCCCGCGAAGAAACGCACAGAAAGGGCGTTTTGGAAAGCACAAAGCTCCCCGGTAAGCTTGCAGACTGTTCGGACAAGCGTCCCGAACTTTGCGAAATTTACATCGTAGAGGGCGACAGTGCGGGCGGTACCGCAAAGCAAGGCAGAGACAGGCGTTTCCAAGCAATTCTGCCCCTCAGAGGTAAAATACTCAATGTCGAAAAGGTAAGGCTTGACAGAGCTCTCGGCAACGAGGAAATCAAGGCAATGATTACCGCATTTGGTTGCGGAATTCACGAAAATTTCGACGAAAGCAAATTAAGATATGACAGAATTATTATTATGACCGATGCCGACGTTGACGGCTCGCACATCAGAATATTACTTTTAACGTTCTTCTTCCGCTATATGCGTCCGCTCGTTGAAAACGGACACGTATATGCCGCTCAGCCGCCCCTTTACAAGGTTTCCGGCAAGGGCATTCCCGATACCTATCTTTACGACGATAAGGCTCTTGAAGATTTCAGAAATAAGCATTCCGGCAAGTTCGAGCTTCAGCGCTATAAAGGTCTCGGCGAAATGAACAAGGAACAGCTGTGGGAGACCACAATGGACCCCGCAAGGCGTACACTCGTAAGAATTAACGTCGAGGACGCCGTAGAAGCGGATAAATACTTCTCATTACTTATGGGTGAACAGCCCGAACTGAGACGTCAGTTCATCGAAGAAAATGCAAAGCTTGTAGAAGAGCTTGACGTATAAGGAGGGATAAGATGGCTAAAAAAGAAACGAGTGCCGAGCTTACCGAAGAGTTTATAAAAACTCTTGCAATGACTAAATTTTTAGACGTTGAAGTAGACGAAGAGCTTAAAAAATCTTTCATAGCATACGCTATGGCGGTCAATGTATCCCGTGCAATTCCAGACGTAAGGGACGGACTTAAACCCGTTCACAGACGTATTTTGTACTCAATGCACGAGTTGGGTCTGTATTCCGACAAGGCGTTCAGAAAGTGCGCGCGTATTGTCGGTGACTGTTTAGGTAAATATCATCCTCACGGCGACAGCTCGGTATACGACGCGTTGGTAAGACTTGCACAAGACTTTACTATTAACTTCCCCCTTATAGAGGGACACGGAAACTTCGGTTCTGTCGACGGCGACCCCGCCGCGGCAATGAGGTATACGGAAGCAAGACTTTCAAAGCTCTCTTCCGAAATGCTTCGCGACCTTGATAAGGAAACCGTTGACTTCTACCCGACGTTCGACGATACGGGTATGCAGCCCACGGTTCTGCCTTCGCGTTTCCCCAATATGCTTGTAAACGGCTCCGACGGTATCGCGGTAGGTATGGCTACCAACATTCCGCCCCATAACTTGGGCGAAGTTATCGACGGCGTTGTTGCAATGATTGAAAACCCCGAAATCGACGTGGACGAGCTTATGCAGTACATTCCCGCGCCCGATTTTCCTACCGGTGCGCTCATTATGGGCAGAGCCGGCATCAAACGCGCTTACAGAACGGGTAAGGGCAGCATAATTATCCGTTCACGCTGTGAAGTCGAAGAATTCAAAAGCGGCAACGTAGTAAGAAACCGTATCGTCGTTACCGAAATTCCCTATCAAGTCAACAAGGCAAAGCTTATCGAAAGCATGGCTGACCTTGTAAAGGACAAGAAGATAGAGGGAATATCCGATATCCGCGAAGAATCGGACAGAGAGGGTATGCGTATCGTTATCGAACTCAAAAAGGACGCAAATCCCCAAGTAGTGTTAAATATGCTGTACAAGCATACGAACTTGCAGATTTCCGACGGACTTTGCATGCTTGCGCTTGTTGACGGCACACCTAAAATACTTAATTTAAGAGAATTTATTTACTACTATCTCGAACATCAGAAAGATATAATAGTTCGCCGCACGAAGTTCGATTTGAACAAAACCGAGGAAAGGGCACATATTTTGCGCGGCCTCGTAATCGCGCAAGCGAGCATTGAAGAGGTAGTCAAAGTCTGCCGCGAAGCGAAGGACAAGGCGGACTGCGTTCAGAAGCTTACCGCTAAGTTCGAGCTGGACGAAAGGCAAGCAAACGCAGTTGCAGAACTTCGTCTGTACAGATTGTCGCACCTTGAAGTTGACAAATTAAAGGAAGAGCTTCACGGCTTAGAGCTTATGATTGCAGACTTCAAAGACATTCTTGCCCACGAAGAACGCGTACTCGGCATCATAAAGGAAGATCTTTTAGAGATAAAGCGCAAGTATCCTTCCGCAAGAAAGACGGAAATTGCAGTAGATCTCGACGGTGAAATCGTCGACGCAGACCTCATCCCTATCGAGCAAGTCGTAATTTCTATGACCCACACGGGTTACGTTAAGAGATTGCCCGTTTCCGAATATCACGCACAGAACCGCGGCGGAAAGGGAATTACGGCGCATAAGCCCAAGGAAGAGGACTTCGTTGAAAGAATGTTCGTCTGCTCGTCGCACGATGATATTCTGCTCTTCTCGAATAAGGGTAGAGTGTACCGCATAAAGGCGTACGAAATTCCCGAAGCGACCCGTATTGCAAGAGGCCGTGCGGTTGTAAATATCGTTCAGATCGCGCAAGACGAAAAAATCAATACGCTTATGCCGATTCAGAACGATATGCGCGGTACGATAGCGTTTGCAACCCGCAACGGCTTGATTAAGAAGACAAGACTCAGCGAATTTAACCACATCAACAAAAACGGTAAAATCGCTATAAGATTAAACGACGGTGACGACTTAATGTCTGTAGTGCTTACTACGGGACACAACGAAATAATGATTGCGTCACGCTCTGGTAAATGTATCCGCTTTGACGAGCGTCATATCCGTACTATGGGCAGAGATACTGCCGGCGTAAAGGCAATGAAGCTTGCCAAGGACGATTGCCTTGTGGATATGCTTGTCGTTGACGAAAGCAAGGACGTGCTTACCGTTACATCGAACGGCTACGGCAAACGTACCGATATTGAAGATTACAGAGTACAAGGCAGAGCCGGTAAGGGTATTAAGGCCGGTATATTCAACGAAGTTACGGGCTATCTTGTCAATATGAAGCAAGTAACGGACGAAGACGACGTAATGCTCATTTCCGATAACGGCACTATTATTAGAATGCACTGCGACGGTATCTCTCATATCGGCAGAAATACAAAGGGTGTAAGGCTTATGCGTCTCAGAAAGGGCGTTGTTGCAACGGTTGCCCTCACGGCAAGAGACGAGGACGAGGCAGCGGAAGCGCTTGCAGAAGCTGCGCCCGAGGTTACTGAAGCTCCTCCCGCAATTGAAACGAATAACGGCGTAGGTGTTGACGAAATCGACGAGTAATCAAATAAAATAACGGACCGACGGAATTTTAAAATTCCGTCGGTTTAATTTATTGATTATTAAGCGGTTTTATGA
>CAMWLA010000110.1 GCA_947174975.1 uncultured Clostridia bacterium
CGCTTGGGCGCAGTTTAACTTATGTAATTTTAAGCAACTAAAATTTTACCCGCAAGAGCCTTGTCAAGGCAAAGCCTTCCTTCCTTGACGATAACTATTACGTTTCCGCCGTCGGAAGAGAGAAGGGTGATTTTACTTCCCTCGAAAATGCCCAGTTCGCGCAAGTGTTTTTTAATTTTGTCGTCCGCACCTACTCTGCGGATCAAAAGCTCTTCACCCTTGGGTGCAATAGCAATCGGCATACTCTTTCTCCTTAAAAATTAACCGTGATTAACTTTTATAAATTTATTATATTCATTAATATTGCGTTTGTCAACAAAAAATTAACCAAAGTTAAATTTTTTTATAAAATTTTTTGCACGACAAAAGGCGCACCCAAAGTGCGCCTTTTGTTTTCAGATATTAAGAATAAATAAGCTTTATGCAATAGAAGCTTAGCTCGTTAGTGGGACTTTCAAGGTAGTAAGTACCCGCCGTAACGGTATACTCGACTATCTGCTTTTCTCCGCCGAGAAGCCTCGTCGTGCTCGTTCCGTCGAGTAAATTATTACCTGCGGCGTCGGTATACAAACCGAGCAAGCGGCCCGTCGTATCGGTCGAGCTTCCGTTTGCAACGTATACCTTAATAGTGCACGCCTTATCCACGGTAATTTTAAAGTAGTTGCCGGGACTCTTCATTACTATGCGGTGCGTAAAAGAGCTTTCGTCGTCGAAATTATTGCCGTTCGCGGTTACTTTCGTCTTATTGCCCGTAGTATTGATGACTATACCGTCGGCGAGCTCAACATTGTCGAAATTCTGCTCCGTTCCTATCGTTAAATTACCCGCGTTTGCTATTACGCCGACGTTCATAGTTACCTCGTTCGAAGGGCCGGGTTTTTCTTCCTCTTCCGAACCGCCCTCGATTTTGATATTCGAGGCGCGCTTCTGTGTGCCCGCAAGAGTGGGGATTTTTGCAGCGACTTCATTCGTCGCAAGCTTGTTAGTCACGGTGTAGAAGCCGGTATCTTGCTCGAAATTCAATCCGTACCTATTGTCGCCGGTAACGGTTTTTGTCGTATCGTTGCCGACGTACAAGTTATTTACGTCGGTTATTCCGTTTGCAATAGTTCCTTCCATTTCGCAGTTTATAACCTTGCAAGACGGCACGCCTTGGCTGCCCTTTACAAGCTCGATAGGCTTTGTCGCATAATCTCCCGTCTTCACGCCGCTTGTGAATACGCAGTTTTCAATGTAAGCGTATGCGCTTGCACGAAGGGATATGCTGTACAGTCCCGACTTATAGAAGTAGTTGTTATAGATGTGAATGTTCGCTTGTCTTCCGAGGGGCATACGCTGCGAGCACTGGTTGTAGTAATTGTGGTGGAAGGTGAAGTTTGCCGAATTTACCTTATCGTCACCGCCGATAAGTCCGGTCTTGTGGGTGTTGTTATATTGATTATAAGAAACGGTAACGTAAGAAATATACTTGAAATCGGTCGAGCCGTCGCCGTCGTGCTTATCCTGCTCCTTGCAGACGTCCCAATAGTTTACGCCCTCTTCGAAAGTGTTGTGGTGTATCCAGAAACGCTTATACGTGAAACCGTCCGGATCGTTCGTGCTGGTGTTGCTTGAACCGCCCTCAACGGAGCAAGCGTCCTCGGTATAGTCGTCAAACTTCAAGTTGCGGACTTCAATTGAATTACAGCTCTTAAAAGTGAAGCCCCACTGGAATATCTGCGCATCCTCGCCGACGCCCTCTACTGTAAGATTTTTTACGTTTTTGACTTGACAGTCGTTCCAACAGCTGTCGTATTCATTCTTGCTTGAATTCCAGCTTAAACTGCTGCTTAAACCTCTAAGCTCGGCATATACACTTTTGTCGAGTTCGTTATATCCTCCCGAAATAAGGTCTGCTTGTGACCAGCCCTTTTTATCGAGCGATTGACCGTCCTTGCCGACGACTGCTTCGGGTAAAAGATTTCCGCTGTCGTCGGTATTGTCATCGGTTTTGGTATAAGTTACGTTGCCTTCTTTCCACGTAGCGGCGCCGACCGTGCCGATAATTCTTACTACTATGGGGTTTTTATTGTTCTTTGCGCTCGTCAGATATTCGGCGATACTTTGGGTGGTAGCTGAACCGTTAACGACGACCGCATTTTTGGTTGCCTCGGTAACGTAAACTATAATTGCATTGGATTTAAGCGTGCCGTCGTCGTTGTACGCGCCTACGCCGATTCCTTCATTATTGTGGTGGGCGTAGCCCGAACGGTCAAGCGAAGAAATTTGAACTCCGCTTACAGTGGAAACTTTTTTATCGCTTGAAGTAATTTTGAAGTCGTACTTCACCCCGCCCTTCAAGCCCAAGATATCGGCGCGCGCGGACTGCGCGGAAATCTGTCTTATAAGCTGTTTGTCTATTGCCGTATACGACGACTGAACCGTAGAAAGCTTGTATTCCACCTTTGCGCCCGCGGCGTTCGTATCCTTCCACTCGAAAGCGGCGCTCTCTTCGCCCGCGTGAGCGTAGGTTATTATGCTGCCGTCGGGAATTACGGGATCTATCGGCTCAACGGTTTCCTTTATTACGCCGACTTCACACACGGCGGTTACCTTGCCGACCTTTGCCGTTATAGTAGCCGTGCCTTCCTTCTTTGCAGTGACAACGCCATCCGCTACGGTTGCTACGCTTGTATCGGACGAAGTCCAGATTACCTCGTTTTCGGTAGAATTGCTCGGCGCAATGGTTGCCGTAAGGGTAAAGGTTTCACCCTCTTTAAGCTCTAAATCCGTTTTGTTGAGAGTAACGCTTGTCGCTTCAACTGTTGCCGCCGTAACGGTTACGGTGCAAGTCGCCGACTTGCCGCCGACAGTCGCGGTTACAGTCGCAGTGCCTTCCTTCTTTGCAGTGACAACGCCGTTGACGACGGTTGCAACCGCTTGGTTGGAAGAAGTCCATACGACTTCGGTTTCCGTAGCGTTAGCGGGGGAAATCGTTGCGGTAAGGGTGGAATTTGCACCCTCTTTGAGTTCCAAAGTGGATTTATTGAGAGTAACGCCGGTTACCGCCACGGTTGTATCCGCGGTAACGGTTACAATGCAAGTTGCCGACTTGCCGCTGACAGTCGCGGTTATAGTTACCGTACCCGCAGCTTTTGCAAGCACAGCGCCGTTGACGACGGTTGCAACAGCTTCATTCGACGAACTCCAATCCACCATGACGTCAGTTGCGTTTTCGGGGGTAACGGTAGCTCTTATTACCGTGGTTGAACCGACTTTTAAGCTGACCGACGTCTTATCCAAGGAAACTGCCGTTACAGGAACGACCTTTGCACTTACGTTAACCGTGCAAGTCGCCGTTTTTCCGCCCGCAGTAACCGTGATTTGCGCACTGCCGACAGCCTTTGCCGTAACAACGCCGTTCTCTACGGTTGCAACCGCTGCGTTGGAAGATTCCCACGAAAGCGTTGCGTTCGTTGCGTCCGAGGGTGCAACCGTTGCAACAAGTGCGGACGTATCGCCCACGAATAAATCTAAAGTCGTTTTGTCTAAGGTTACCTCTTCTACTTCTACCTTTCTGGTAACGGTAACCTTACAAGTCGCGCTTTTACCGTCCGCGGTTGCGGTTATTATTGCCTCGCCCGCAGATTTAGCGGTAAGTCTGCCCTTATCAGATACGGAAACGCAAGCGGAGCTCGAACTCCAGCTCACAGTTCTGTCCGTAGCGTTTGCGGGCAGAATAGTTGTGATGAGGTCGAAAGTATCGCCGACTTCCATATCGAGGTTTTCCTCGTTCAGCGTAATGCTGACCACGGGAACGGTTTCAACAACCTTCTGCTTGACGGTAACGGAACAAGTCGCTTCTCTGCTGCCGGAAGTTGCGGTTATTTCCGCAGTGCCTACGGCTACCGCGGTGATCTTACCGTCTGAAACCGTCGCAACCGAAGGGTTGGACGAAGACCACGTAACCGTTTTATCCGTCGCATTGCTGGGCATGACGGTTGCTATGATAATATAGGTATCGCCCGTTTCAAGCTCTAACGTGGTTTTGTTAAGTCCTACGCTGACTACGGGAATTACGGAAGGATCGCCCTGGTTCGTTTCCCCGCACGCCGCAAAGCCGAACGCCAACGCCAAGCTTAAACAAAGAGTGCAGACAATTAAAAATAACTTTTTCATTTTTGTCACTTTCCCCTATTTTTTTAAAAATTTTTTAATCGCTTCAAATGAAGCGGAAGATATAATATGTTCCATTTTGCAAGCGTCCGCCTCCGCGTCCGCCGCATTTACGCCGAGAGTTTCCAAAAAGCGCGTCAGCGTACAGTGTCTGTCGAAAATTTCAGTTGCGTAAGTCTCACCCTTCTTCGTAAGGTAAATGTGCATTCCGTCAAACTCGACGTATCCGCCCGCTTCCAAAATTTTAATAGCTTTCTGAACTGCCGGCTGCGACACGCCTATGCGGCGCGCAACGTCCACGCGGTGCACAAACTCGTTTTCGCGCGACAACAGCAGAATACATTCAAGATAATCTTCCGATGACTGATTATTATTTTGATTACTATTCATAGTATCATTTTACAATAATTTTTGGTTTGTGTCAACATATGGCGTAATTATTTCACAAAGACTAAATTGTTGCTTTTTTAACTTTAAAGTAATATAATCTAT
>CAMWLA010000111.1 GCA_947174975.1 uncultured Clostridia bacterium
CCTTTTCGGGCGCACTTCACGGCGTCGGTGCGTCGGTTACGAACGCGCTTTCCGAGTGGCTTGAAGTAGAGGGCTACCGCGGCACGGTTTTCAAAATGCGCTTTACCAGCACTTACGACGAGGAACGCGCAAAGTGGCTTTGCGGTATCCCCGAAGCGCCCTTGAACAACACCGGCGAAATTACCCACAAGAAGGGTACTTTCGTCAGATTTATGCCCGATAAGGCGGTATTCGAAACGGTTGAGTGGAGCTATGACACCATTTTCAAACGCCTTAAAGAGCTTGCTTTTTTGAATAAAGGTCTCAAAATTAATCTTATTGACGAGCGCGAGCTTTTTACCGAAATCGAGGAAGAGGACCTCTTCAACGATACCGTAACCGTCAAGCGCGAGCTTTTGCCTCCGCGCGAGCCGGTGACGTTTAAATTCGACGGCGGACTTGTCGATTTCGTTAAATATTTGAACGGCGACAGAACGCCCCTTTATGCCGAACCGCTGTATTTCAGCTCGATTCAGGATATTACTTTAAAGGGCGCACCTCCCGCGAAAATTAAAATCGATTTCGCGCTGTGCCATACAAAGGACGATTCGGAAAGTCTGTTCTCGTTCGTAAACAATATTTCCACCGTAGAGGGCGGATATCACGAAACGGGCTTCCACAACGGACTTTTAAGGGTTATAAACGATTTCGCAAAGAGCAACGGCATTTTAAAAGCTAAGGAAGCGCCGTTCATTGCGGACGATATCAAGGAAGGCTTAACCGCCGTTTTAACCGTCAAAATGACGGGTGTAGAATTCGAGGGTCAGACGAAAACCAAGCTCGGCAACCCCGAAGTTAAGGTTCCCGTGGAAAGGGCGGTAGTGGACGGACTGTCCGTAATGCTTACGGACAAGGCCAACCGTCCCATCTTCGAGCAGATGGCTAAAAAAGCGAAATTCGCCGCCGACGACAGAATTAAGCACCGCGCCGAGCGCGACGTGGCAAAGGCTGCTTCCGACAGCGACGGACTTACGCTTATAGGCAAGCTTGCGCCTTGCTCGGGCAAAAACCCCGATATGAACGAGTTGTTCATAGTTGAGGGCGACAGTGCGGGCGGTACGGCTAAGCAAGCAAGGGTAAGACAGTACCAGTCTATTTTGCCTTTAAGGGGCAAGCCCTTGAACGTGCAGAAAAAGTCGGCTTTGCAAGCGCTGCAAAACGAGGAAATCAAGACGCTTGTTTCGGCGATAGGCGCGGGCTTCAACCGCTCGTTCGACGTCGAAAAAACCAAGTATAAAAAAGTAATTATTCTGTCGGATGCAGACCAGGACGGTATGCATATCCGCTGTATACTTTTAACCTTCTTCTTCAAGTATATGCGCGATCTCGTTAACGCGGGCTGCGTGTATATCGGTATGCCGCCTTTGTACAAGGTATACAAAAAGGATAGGGTTGAATACGCCTACGACGACAAGGAGCTTGACGAAAAAATCAAGAAAGTCGGCAAGGGCTATCAATTGCAGCGTTACAAGGGTTTGGGCGAAATGTCCGCAGACCAGCTTTGGGACACAACTATGAACCCCGCAACGCGCAATTTAACGCAAGTTACTATCGAGGACGCAACGGAAGCTGCGGACGTAATAGAAATGCTTATGGGCGACAAGGTTGACGGCAGAAAGGAATTTCTTGCCAACAACGCAAACTTCAACAAGGTTGACGGATTTATCGAGCGCGTAAATTTCAAGCCTGAAAACAACACGTCGGGAGAGTACTGATTATGGCAAGAAAGAGCGATAACGGAAATATTCAGACGACGATTTCAACGGGCAAAACGTTCGTAACCCCCCTTGAAGAGGTAATGCCGCAGTCAATGCTCCCTTACGCGGAGTTCGTAATTTTAGACAGAGCATTGCCAAGGGTTGAGGACGGACTTAAACCCGTTCAGCGCCGTATTTTATACACGATGCTTGAAATGGGCTTAACGCCGGACAAGCCCCACAAGAAGTCGGCACGTATCGTCGGCGACTGTATGGGTAAATATCATCCCCACGGCGACAGCTCGGTCTACGACGCCATGGTAAGAATGGCGCAAGACTTCAATATGCGTATGACGCTTGTCAACGGTCACGGTAACTTCGGTTCCGTCGACGGCGACCCCGCCGCGGCAATGAGGTATACCGAAGCGCGGCTTGAGCCGCTTGCCTTGGAGCTACTTCGCGATTTAGACAAGGAAACGGTTCCTTTTTCATTCAACTTCGACGACTCGCTGTTAGAGCCGGATATTCTCCCCGGAAGATTCCCCAACCTACTTGTAAACGGCGCAAACGGCATTGCGGTAGGTCTTGCAACCAACATCCCCACGCATAACCTCGGCGAGGTTATCGACGGATGCTGCGCGTATATCGACAACCCCAAAATTTCTCTTACGAATATGATGAGCATTATCCCCGGCCCCGATTTTTCAACGGGCGGGTTCATAATAGCGAAAGAGTTGAAGCAAGCTTACGAAACGGGCAAGGGCAAAATTACCCTCCGCGCCCGCTACACCGTTGAGCAAGGCGACTACGGCAAAAAACATATCGTAATTTCAGAGCTTCCCTATCAGACGAACAAGGCTGAGCTTTTAAGAAAAATTATGCTCTTAAAAGAGGAGAAAAAGGATCAGCTTGCGGGCATTGCCGAAATCGTCGACGAGTCCGACCGTCAAGGTATGCGCGCGGTCATCACGTGCAAAAAGGACGCCGACGTCGATTCGATTTTAAAAATACTTTTCAAATATACCGATTTGGAGTGTACCTTCGGTATCAATATGGTTGCCATTGCGGGCGGAAAGCCCCGCCAGATGGGACTTTTAGAAATTATAAGACACTACGTTCAGTATCAGCGTATGGTAGTGCTTCGCCGAACGAGGTTCGAGTTGAAGGAAGCGCAAGCGCGCTGTCACATTTTGGAAGGTCTTATAATCGGCGTTCACAACATTGACGAGGTCGTCAAAATCATTAAAACCGCCGAATCCACCCCCGACGCAAGGCGCAAGTTAATGGAAAGGTTTTCCCTTTCGGAGCGTCAGGCTCAAGCTATTCTCGATTTAAGGTTGGCACGTCTTGCCAAGCTTGAAATCAAGAAGCTTGAAAACGAGCTTGAAGAACTCAGAAAACTTATCGCGCACTTGCAGGAGATTATCGGCGACATTCACAAGCAGTGGGATCTCGTCAAGTACGAAATGCGCGAAATCAAGCGCAAATACAAGAGCGAGAGAAAAACCCGCATCGTCGAGGACGAAACCAAGATTGCCGTCAAGCGTGCGGATACTCGCGGAACTGCTTCCGAGCTTGCCGTCTGCGTCAACGCCAACAACAATATTAAGTTTGTTGAAAAAGGCGAATTCACGTTTGCGGCAAAGCGCAAGGTTCCCGTTTCGGCAAGCAATAACTTCTTGCATAAACACGTTACTTTCTGCTCGTCGGACGATACCGTTTACGCGTTCACTAATCTGGGCAACGTCGTAAGAATGAGCGTTAAATACGTGGATATTTCCGAATTCAAGTCGTCGGGACAGACGTTTGAAAAGACTGTCGAAGGCGTAGCTAAGGGCGAGTATCCCGTAAGGTTCTTTGCCGTTCCCGAAGGCAAAACTCCCGAAGGCGATCTATTATTCTTCACCAAGCAAGGCGCGGTTAAGCGTACGGAATGGTCGGAGTACTTGCAAGGCAAAGTGGTAATGCCCGCGATCAAGCTGAAAGAGGGCGACGAGGTGCTTGCCGTGGAAAGATACGACGAGGACGAGTATTCCACAATGCTGTTCGTAACGCGCAACGGTTTGTGTCTTAACGCGGTCAAGGACGAAGTTCCCGTTCAAGGCAGAGTGGCGGGCGGCGTCAAGGGTATCGCGCTCGGAAACGGAGACGAGGTTATCTTCGCAACCCAGCATACGGGCGAGGGCGAAATAATCGTCGTAACGTCTCTTAACGGCGTAAAACGCGTCGTGGCATCCACAATCGAGCCTATCGGCAGAGCGTGCAAGGGCGTTATGATCGCCGACATAAAGGGCAAGGGCAATATTCTGTTTGCCGACTACGTAACCATTCCTTATTCCGTTGCGTTCGTCAACGACAATAAAGCGGTAATCGAAGTCAATACCGAAGAAATTCCCATCGAAACGCGCGTATTCAAGGGCAAGCCTTTGAAAATTGCGGGAATGGCGAATATCGTTGCAGTCTATGCGTTAAAGCACCGTTCGGACTTCCCCGACGGTCGTCAACAAATTACAATATAATAAAATGAAAAATAATAATCATAATAATTAAAAGGAGTTTTGTTTATGGCTAAGATTACTAAGGACACCTTAATCGCGGACTGTCTTAAAATAAACCCCAACAGCGCGGAAATTCTGCAAGCTGTCGGAATGCACTGCTTAGGCTGTGCAATGGCTCACGGCGAAACCATTGAACAAGCGGTTTTCGTTCACGGCAACGATTTGGAAGCTTTGCTTGCTAAATTAAACGAAGGAATAGAATAAATATATAATATGGTATAAAGCCGCCCCGCGCATAAATTG
>CAMWLA010000112.1 GCA_947174975.1 uncultured Clostridia bacterium
CGTATATAAACAGCGTACACGGTAAAGGTAAACGCGCTATCGAAGCTGATTTAATTAAAAGAAAAGCAAGCCGTGAAGCTATAAGCGCCGTATTGGAAGAATTTGACGAGAGCGCCGGCGACGCTTTTGAAATACTCCAAAAATATATGCGTGGGAAAGAAATAAGTAAGCCTAATCTTTTAAAGGGATATAAATATCTTCTCTCTAAGGGGTTCAGCTACGACACCGCACAATCGGCAACAGAGAAGTTTAAAGAGGGGTTGTCGGATTTATGACAGAAAAAACGGCTGATGAATATAATATTAATACCGAAATATTCGGTTTCCATATTCCAAGCGGTGAAAATATCCGTATAATAGACAGCCGCGATATTGCCAAGTTTTATCCGCAAAGAAAGCGGAATACAAACAAGGGTGATTACGGCAGTGCGAATATAGTTGCGGGAAGCGACAAATATATCGGCGCTGCTGCGCTTGCCGTAGAGGCGGCTTTGAAATCCGGCTGCGGCTACGTAAAGCTTACGACAACGGAAAAAGCAAAGCATGCGCTTGTCGTAAAGTATCCGCAAGTAATTTATCTTGACGACTGCGATTTAACTTCTCAAGCCATTGCAATAGGTATGGGGTGCGGAGTAAGCAGCGGATTATATGATGCAATTGATTTTCTTACAAAAAATTATTCGGGTACTCTGATAATTGATGCGGACGGACTTAACAGTGCTGCAAAATACGGCTTGGATATTCTAAAAGGAAGCACTTGCCGAATTATTTTGACTCCGCATTTAAAGGAATTTTCACGAATGACGGGCAAGTCTGTAAGTGAAATTTCGCAAAAACCGGTTAATTATGCGCAAGAATTTGCAAGACAATTCGGCGTTATAATGCTTTTAAAGGGTGCCGCGAGTATAATTACGGACGGCAACGAAATTGCAATAAATATAAGCGGAACCACTGCGCTTGCAAAGGGCGGCAGCGGAGATATGCTTTCGGGATACATAGCGGGAAGTGTTGCACGCGGGCTTTCGCCTTTTGATGCGGCAGTTTGTTCCGCACACACATTGGGTATTTCAGCAGAAATAAGCTCTCAACAAAAGACGGACTATTGCGCCACTGCGCGCGATATTTTGAATAATTTACATTTGGCCGTCAAACGTTTGACAGGTAAGCTTTAAATTGTTATAATATCCGTGTTGAAAGGGAGTAGTTATTTTGTTACGGCAACATTCCCCGATTTTAAATCGTGTCGTGACACCTTTATTTAAGGAACAAGACTTTTAACTTAAAGTTTTTAAGTTAAAGGTCTTATTTTTTTATTTTTCTTTGGGTAGAATAATTAAAAGGGGTATATTATGGTAGGAAAATCAATTTTAATGATATTTTTACTGCTGCTGGGTTTTGTCTTGCTTGTAAAGGGTGCCGATTTCTTTGTGGACGGCGCTTCCGGAATAGCAAAAAAACTTAAAGTATCCACGTTTATCATAGGCGTAACGGTAGTTGCGCTCGGTACGAGTGCACCGGAAGCAGCTGTTACAATTATGGACGCAACTACGGGTTCCGGTGATCTCATTGTGGGAAATATTTTAGGAAGCAATATAATAAATATACTTCTCATACTCGGCGTATCGGCGGTAATTTGCAATTTGCCCGTCGAAAAGACTACCCGAATGATAGATTTGCCTTTTCTTATTCTCACCAGTGTGCTTTTTGTCCTTTTAGGATTTTTTAACAATTTCAGTTGGTGGGAAGGAGTTATTCTTTTAGTACTGTATTTAGCCTATATGGCTTATAATATAGTTTTTGCGGTAAAACAGTCTAAGCTTCAGCTTGAAGAAGCTCATACGGTATGCGCAATGGAAGCAGAAGCTGCCGTACAGCCGCAAGCGGTAACGGGTTGGTACGCAAATCTTAAACTAAAGTATGAAGCGTTAAAAGATAAAGTATGGTTTTTGATAGTTATTACCGTAATAGGGCTTGCAATGGTAGTGGGCGGCGCACAGCTCGTCGTAGATTCCGCTGAATTCATTGCTGTAGATTTGATTAAAATACCTTCCGAAATAGTTGGTCTTACGGTAGTTGCGTTCGGAACTTCTCTGCCCGAGCTTGTAACTTCTGTTTCTGCAGCAAGAAAGGGAGACGTTGGTATCGCAACTGGTAATATAATCGGAAGTAACATTGCAAACATTCTGTTGATAGGCGGTTTGGGTGCAGTCTGCAAGGGTTCTTTGGGGCTTCCTTTCTCTACGGAAGGACTTGTCAGCGGTATAGTTGCGCTTGTTGCCGCGGTTATAATTTTTGTCAGCTCGTTCGGGAAAAAGAAATGCATAGGCAGAGCCGCGGGAATTGTTATGCTTTGCTGCCTTGTTGCGTACTATGCTTTCATTTTTCTCAATTTGTACGTGTTTAAGTTCTACGTGTAAATATTATTAATTTTGTTTAAAAACTGCGCGCACAGTCAACAATATTTGTAAGGCAATACATATAATGAAATATATACTGCCGAAAAAAAGAGGTTGATATGACTATTAAGCGCGGAGAATTATATTATGCCGATCTGTCGCCTGTAGTGGGCAGTGAGCAAGGGGGCGTTCGTCCCGTACTCGTAGTCCAAAATGACGTCGGGAATAAGTATTCACCGACAGTAATAGCGGCGGCAGTGACAAGTAAAATTAACAAAGCAAAACTGCCTACCCATATCGAATTACCGTCTAATATGTACGGACTGCAAAAAGATTCGGTAATTTTGTTGGAACAGATCCGAACGTTAGATAAGCGGAGATTAAAAGAGAGGATAGGTGAACTCAGCGAAACTACGATGAGCCGCGTTGACAACGCGATTTTAATAAGTTTAGGTTTCGTAAAATAGCGTTACAGCGCACCGTAAAAGGTGCGCTGTATTAATTTTATTTGACTTTTTTTTTGAGTTAGTATATCATATTGTTTATGTTGGAAAAATTGAAAAAGCTAAAAGTAAATATCGGCTGGAAAAGTATTGTTTTAATAGGCGTGTGTATAGCGCTTATACTTGTAGATTTGCTTACCAAAATTTTTGAAGAGCGCTATGCCGATGCTTGGACGTTTAAGGTAATACCCGGTTTTATTGAAGTAGAGGGCGGTGCAATTCATAGGAATCCCGGTTGCGCATTCAGTTTTCTTGCTAACGCGTCATGGGGTCAAGGCTTTTTGATTGCAATGACGTTTTTACTGCTTATTGCACTTGTTGCGGTTTATATCTTTATGCCCGAACGCTTTTTAATATTAAAAATTTCACTGTCAATGATAGTCGCCGGTGCAGTTGGCAACTTGATCGACAGAATTGCATATTTAGAAGTGCGTGATTTTGTTGGGGTCAGAATGTTCGGCAATATGGTATTTTGTAATTTTGCGGATTTCTGGATAACCTTCGGTACAGCTTTGGCAATCATAGACATTATGTTTCTGAATGAATTTGCGCTTGTTCCGCTTACCAAAAAAGCAAAAGCGGCGCAAGCTAAGAAAAAAGAACAAGAGAATAAGTCAAACAGCGATACTCAAGAAATTAATTCCGACAAAACGGACACCGACGGTAATGAATAAAAAGATATTTACTACCGAAAAAGATTACAACCGTGCAGACGTTTACGTGTGCGAAGTTTCGGAAGGTAAAACCCGTTCTTTTGTAAAAAAACTGTTTGAAAGCGGACAAGTGCTTATAAACGGCAAAGAAGCGAAGCCCGCGCAGACAATAAGGAGCGGTGAAACGGTTGAGATAACATATCCCGAAGCGGTAGAGTATACTGCAAAACCCGAGGATATTCCAATTGAAATTATTTACGAAGACGAAGATTTGGCAGTGGTCAATAAACCGCAAGGAATGACTGTGCACCTTGGAAACGGAAATATTGACGGCACTCTTGTAAACGCGCTTTTGTATAAGCTGGACAAGCTTAGCGGAATAAACGGAGTTATTCGTCCGGGAATCGTTCATAGGATAGATAAAGACACTTCTGGGCTTTTGGTGGTTGCAAAAAACGATAGGGCGCATTTAAGCCTTTCTAAGCAGATAGAGGAAAAAACTTGTAAAAGAACTTACTTGGCGCTGTTGGAAGGCAATTTAAAAACTGACAGCGGAACGGTAACTACGTATATCGGCAGAAGCCCGCAAGATAGGGTAAAAATGGCTGTCGTTCAGCCGGATAAAGGAAAGTTGGCAATAACGGATTACTGTGTTGAAAAGCGGTTCGACGGTTACACTTTATGCCGTTTTGATTTAAAGACCGGCAGAACCCATCAAATACGCGTGCATACAAAATACCTCGGGCATCCTATCGTAGGGGATAAGGTGTACGGCATAAAAAAGCAGAAATTCAAATTAAACGGACAGCTTTTGCATGCTTTCAGACTTAGCTTCGTGCATCCCACGACTTTAAAACAAATGACGTTTGAAGCGCCTTTGCCTGATTATTTTAAAGAAATATTGGATAAACTTAATTAAAGCTTAAAAAAATCAGTTGCAAAAATAAATTTCTGTTGCTATAATTAATTAAAAT
>CAMWLA010000113.1 GCA_947174975.1 uncultured Clostridia bacterium
TTGAACAGCTTGAAGAAGTTTTCCCCAACGTTTCGCAAATGACGTTGAGGCGCGATTTGTTTCAGCTTGAAGAGGACGGAAGAATTATCCGTATCCGCGGCGGCGCTATGTCGGTAAAAGAAGTTCAGAAGGTTTCGGGCGAGGAATACACCAAGAAAACTACCATCAATACCGACGCAAAAATCGTCATTGCGCAAAAGGCTGCGGGACTTATCGACGCAAACTCAAGCGTGTTCCTCGACGGCGGTACAACGGCAATGTATCTTTCCAAGGAAATGCCCGACTTGAAGTGCAACATATTCACGAACGGCATCGCCGTGGCAATGGAGCTTGCGCAGAAAAAGAATATTAACATAACTATCGTCGGCGGACAGTTAATGAGAGATAACCTCTCCACCGCTTCTCCCGCCGCGAAAGAGTACTTTGACAGAACCAACTTCGAGATTGCAATCGTTTCGGCAACGGCTTTCACGCCCGAACAAGGTTTCTCGTGCAGCAGCCAGATTGAAAGCGAGCTTTTAAAGAACGTTTTCAAAAAGGCACGCAACGTTTATATGATGCTCGACAGCTCGAAGATAGGTAAAATTAACCCCTACACCTTTGCAAGAATCGAGGATATCGACGTACTCATTACCGACGACCATTTCCCGAAGGAATACAAAGATTTATTTGAAAGCCAAAACATCGTAGTTATGTAAGCGTTCCGCTTAACCGATGTATCTTAATAGCTTGACAATAGACGAACAAACCACAATTCAAACGTAAAGCCCGCGCTTTGAGCGCGGGCTTTTATTACATTTTTAGTTTGATGAGTGACTACTCAGTGTACAGCATAAGCAATTAAGATACACCGCTCAAGCGTAAGGCTTGTTAATCGCTCCATTTATGTTTTTCAAGGGTTCTGTCTTTGATATCGTCGTAAAACTCGAAATATCTTTGGCGTATCTCTTCCACCGTCATCGCCTCATTTACGGGGCGAAGCATCTCTTCTATTTCTTCCTCGGTGAAGTCTGAAAGGGAAAACTCGCCGTCGTAGCTTTGCGCAAGGCGCATTAAATCCCAGTTGGAAATACCCAAATTATTCTCCTTTATTCGCCTTGGCTTCTTCAAGCATTTCAAGGTATTTCGTCATATCGCAATCCCTATCGGAATAGCTGTAATAATACGTCGTTGACGAGTCCGCCATACCCGAAAATCCGGCAATGCTGCCTTTCCACTTTTCGGAAACAGAATACATTCTGAAAAGTCCGTTTTCCCAAAGCCTGAAAACTATCGTAAGACCGGACGCACCGTCCTCGCTCACCCACTGGCAATTGCCCGAAGAGTTCGCATTCCTAAGCATTTTAAGCGAAGCCTTGTCCTCGTTGGCAACCTTGGTGTCTATCGACATAAATACTACGTAGCCTTCCTCACCGTTTTCACTTTCGTCCCTCGTAATAACGGCGTGGCTTACTATATTTTCGGCAAGAATATTGATATTTCCGTGGATAGTGAAGTCTTCTTTATCGGCATTATCCACTATATCTTTTGCGATTTTATCGGGTGCGATAAAATCGCCTTTGACAAGCCTCGTCTTATCGGGAATTCCCCAGTCGCTGTCCGTCCTCCATTCGCATGTAAGCAAATCGAGATCCAAAACATCGTTGTGTTCGCCGACCTCTAATTTCGAACCTTTCAGACGGTACAAAACGTCGGTATCAACGACGATACGCAATTTTGCGCTTTCGAACTGGTCCTTGAACATGCTCATCGCACCGGAGCTTTCCATTACCTTCTTAATAGTATAATGGTATTTGTAACCGCAAGTATTTTCGGTTTCGTTAACTCTCAGAAAGTATTCTTGCCTTACGGCTGTACCCGAACCGGTAGAAAGGTTGGTATCGCCCTCTTGGTTAGAGAAATAGACGTATCTGTCAAGATGTCTTTCGTTATAGCATGCGTATGCAAAAAGCTTTGCCGCAGCAGTACTTGCCGCAGCGATAACGTCTTTATCTTCTATATCTATTTCGTCGTCCTTAAGATGGTCTTTTGCGACCTTTTCATAATCTTTCAGCACTTGCTTGGAATATTCTTCATACTTAGCGTGCTGAACGGGCGCTACGTCGATATCCCGTATAAGCTCGTCCTTGCTTATAGTATTGCCGGGGTCGAAAGTAACCGAGCCGCAGCCGGCAACAAAACATAACGAAATAAAAGCCGAAGCCACTATCGACGCGGTCTTTTTTGCGTTTTTCATAATTTCCTCAATTAAGTTTCGTAGTTATTGAGATACTTAATAAGAAGTATACTGTCTTGATATGCACCCTTCATATTCTTGTAGGCGTGCGGGAAACGGCACATTGCCTTAAATCCGTATTCCGTACAGAGTATAAACGCGGGCGTGTTACCGTCAAGAACGGTAGCTTCAAACTGCTCGTATGCGACTTTGCTTGCAAAATCAAACGCAAGCTTCATAAGTGCCGCACCAAGTCCGGTGCCTCTGAATTCTTCCGTAATTGCTATCGACAAGGTCGCGCGGTGGCTCTGTTTTTCGTTGTCGGAAACTCTGGCAATCGTGCAGTAGCCTATAATTTTGTTTTCAAAATATACGCCCAGCATAATCTGCCTTTTCGACTTCTCGTATTCCTTAATCTGCTTACGGATTTGCCTTGTTTTGATTTCCTCGACTTCAGTAGGGTTAAGCTCCATCAAATCGTTCTTATGATATATTTTCGACATAAGAGCGAGGACCTTTCTTGCTTCCGAAGGTCTTACCGTTCTTACCCTAACAATTGTTCCGTTTTTGAGAGTTAAGTCTCTTCCTTGCATTCTCATACGCTAATTATACCATATAAAAAAACCAAATGCAATAATTTTTAAAAAAATTGATAAATTTGCGCCTAATCTTTGATATGCAAAAATAACCGTTAAATAATAAATAACACACCGTTCGGTGTGTTATTTTGTGTTAATCTCTTTTTGCAAGCAAAGCAAGTTTTGCAAGAAGCTCGAGTATTTCAAGATAAAGCCACATAAGCGTGGTTACAAGCGAGAATGCAGCAAACCATTCGTATTTTTTATCCGCACGGTTTTCTACAAGGCGGTGCATATTGTTAAGATCTATTAAAATCATGAACGACGCCCAAAGAATCATTACCGCGCTTACTGCGAGCTGAATCCAGATATTGTTCATTATCGCCGCAAATGCGGGAATAGCCCACGAAAGTAAAAATCCTACACCTTCCAAAATCAACATGCTTATAAACGATACAAGCACGAATTTAACAAATTTGCTTGAAAGTCTTTTGCCCACTGCCGTGAATACCAGCCAGCATACCAAAAATACCACACACGTACCGAGGAACGCCATAAGCGCAATTCCGGGGAGAACCAGCATATCGAACAGCGCCGAAATAACGCCCATTACGACCCCTTCAAGTACGCAGTACACAAAGCCTAAAACGCCCGCAGTCTTGGGGAAAAACATTATTACAAACGAAATAATTAAAAGCGGAATTGCTGAAAACGCAAGTACCATTATAAGCGCAGATAATCCTTCCGTATTTGCGGTATCTATAAAGTGAAGCAGCAGAAATGCGCTTAACACTGCCGAAATAATCGTAACTACGCAGAGGATAACCGATTTCAACGCCATACCTTTCATTGAAACTATTGAATTATCTTCCGATGTATACTTGCCCTCTTCACTGCCCCTAACAACTCGTCTTAAACTGGGATTTCCGTTAAAAGTCATAATTACCGCCTCTTTATTTATTATCTACATTATATCACAAGTTATAATTATGTCAACTAATTAAAATTAATCACTATCCGTATCATCGTCCTTAAGGATTTCGGTTTCTTTCTTCGAATCTTCCGTTTTAACTTTTTGCAGAAGCTGTTGAAACAGCAACTCCTCTTTTTTTGTACGAGGAATATTCGCGTCGAAATCGTCGCGTAATTTTATATATTTTTTTAAATTCATACTTAAATTCTCCTTTTAATAAATTTTATAAATAAAAAAAGATGCCGCCCCTTGCGGGAACGACACCATAGAATATACCGTTCACCGCCTAGCTGCTAGACTATTTTAATACCCTCATTGAGATGTATAGCGATTACTGAGCATAGTTCTACCTAAACTATGCCCAATGAGGGTAAAAATATTAAAATAATCTAGCAATTTTATTTTAGCAAATAACGGAATTTATGTCAATAAAAAAAGAAGTAACCCAAAGGTTACTTCTTTTTTGTTGAAATCCGGCA
Organism: uncultured Clostridia bacterium; assembly: GCA_947174975.1. Lineage (GTDB taxonomy): Bacteria > Bacillota > Clostridia > Christensenellales > Borkfalkiaceae > Coproplasma. The sequence goes on from CAMWLA010000113.1 coordinate 4,246, forward strand.
ACTACCTATCCTCACGGGGCATTATACCCAACTACTTTCGGCGTAATAGAGCTTAACTTCTGTGTTCGGAATGGGAACAGGTGGATCCTCTATGCTATCGTCACCGGAATGGCTATATAACAGCTTGCGCTGATAATATACTTATTTTTTCAACTTTGTCGGCGTTTTGAAGCCTAACAACTGCATAAGTTTCAGAAAAAGACGGGACAAATAAAGGAATTTTATATTACGCTCGTTAAAATGTAGCTAATCTTCGTTTATTTTAAGGATTCGTGTTAA
>CAMWLA010000114.1 GCA_947174975.1 uncultured Clostridia bacterium
GTCCGCAAAGAGGTTAACGATAACGAGTCTTGCAGAATTCGAGCCTAAATCTATAATGCCTATCTTTTCCACAATACACCTCTGAGCGGTTTTTTCTGCCCGCCTTTTTCACAAATTTACACTTGTATACCATTTGAGATTATAACATAATCATTATAATTTGTACATATTTTTTAAAAAAGTTTGTGCAATTTGCACAAACTTTTATGTTAATTTATGGGGTGCAATACTTTTTAAGGGAATTTTAACAAAATCGCGGTTCATATAATCGGGGTGGGGAATTATAAGGGTTTCGTCGCAGATCGTTTTGTCACCGTAAAAAATTATATCGATATCAAGCGTTCTGTCGTCCCAGCGCTTTTTACGCACCCGCCCGCAAGCTTTTTCTATGCGGTGAATTTCGTCAAGCAAAGCATGCGGGGGAAGAAAGGTCGTAACGCTCACCGCACCGTTTAAAAATTTGTTTTTCGCAACTCCGCCGTACGGCTCGGTTTCAATAAACGCGGATACCTTTTCAATACTTATTCCGCGCGTTTCGCCCAAAAGCTTTATTGCCCTGTATAAATTTGCCTGCCTATCACCCATTGACGAACCGATTGAAAGATACGCCTTTACGCGTTCAAGTTCAACCGTTACCGAAACGTTTTCAAACTTCTGCGGTAGCGGCGCTTCGGGCTTAAAGCAAGTAAGCACAACTTTCTGCACCCCGCCGAAATTTTCAAGTATCGAAAACGCGCACTCCAAGGCAAGTTTTTCAATGAGGTTGAATTTATTTTCCTTGGTTATCTTTTCTATAAGCGCGCACACTTCGGCGTAGTTTACCGTAGCGCTTATGTCGTCGTTTTTAAGCGCGGATAAAAAGTCTACCGTAAGTTTCGCGTCAAATATGAATTTTTGGGGCTTGACTTTTTCAAAGTCCAAAACGCCGTGACAAGCCGAAACTTCAAGTCCGCGTATTTCAATTGTGTTCATAAACCTTCCTTATTTCCTCTGCGTTTTCCTTTACGTCGTGAACGCGCACGAAAAGCACTCCTTTCTTCGCGGCAATACGCGTACTTTCAAGCGTTGCTTCAAGCCTATCCTCTACCTTCCCGCCGAACATCGATTTACGGCTTGTACCTATTAAAAGGGGATATCCGAAATTGAGTTTTTCGTAATTGTTCAAAAGCAAAAAATTTTGTTCTTTATCCTTGGCAAAGCCTATTCCGCCGTCAACGCAAATTTTATCTTTTTCAATGCCCGCGTTCAACGCAATAGACACGCTGTTTTTTAAAAAAGAAGTTATTTGCGGAAATATATCTCCGGACAGCTTGTCCTTTGCATTGTGCATAATGCAGACGGATGCGTTGTGGCTTGCAACCGTTTCCGCCATATCGCTATCATGGGTAAGTCCCCAGACATCGTTTATCATATCCGCGCCCGCGTCCAAAGCGGTTTTTGCGCACTTTGAAAAATAGGTATCGACGGATACGGGAATATCGAAGTTTTTCTTAATCAGTTCAAGGGGGCGAACAAGCCTTGAAATTTCCTCGTCCGCGGAAACCTCGCTATAGTCCGGCCGTGTGGACTGCGCCCCGATATCGATTACGGCTGCGCCGTCTTCAATTGCCCGCTCTACCGCCTTTAAAACGCCGTACTCGTCATTTCTGCTCGGCGCGAAAAAGCTGTCGGGGGTGAGGTTTATTATCGCCATTACATAGGTGTAATTTTCAAATACCGAGTTTCCTATTTTCATTTTATAAGCGAAAGAACCTCTTTTTTATTGCTTTCGGGGAAATCGCCCTTAACGGAATACGACAGCGTTTTGCTGTCCGCTTTTTTAATTCCGCGGCAAGTCATACACGTATGCACAGCTTCGCATACGACCATAACTCCCTTGGGGCTTAAATATTTCATTATTTCTTCGGCTATTTCGTCGGTAAGCCGCTCTTGCAGCTGCAGCCTCTTTGCAAATACCTCTACCGTGCGCGCAAGCTTGGAAAGTCCCACCACTTTGCCGTTAGGAATATACGCGATTGCGATTTTTCCGAAAAAGGGCATTAAATGATGCTCGCAAGTGGAAGAAAACTCGATGTCCTTTTCTATGACGATTTCACCGCCGGAACACGCGAAGGTTTTGGTAAGGTGCTCTTTTGCAGTCTTACCCTCGCCCGAAACAAATTCGGCAAACGCGTCGGCAACCCGCCTCGGGGTTTCCTTTAACCCCTCGCGGGTTCTATCCTCGCCGAGGGCGTCAAGTAAATCTTCGATTGCCTTTATTGCCTTTTCTCTATCCATGCATAAGCCTCCTTCAAAAGAGTAAACGAACCGCACACCGCAACGATTTCGCCGTCCGCGGTATCCAAAGCTTCCGCTAAGCTTTTTGCCTTACGCGCACGCTTTCCGAACTGCTTGCGACAGTGCGCGTAAGTTTCTTCGAGCGTCCTTGCGCGCGGACCGGGGCAAGCGACCGCAATGATTTCGTTCGCGCAAATGTTAGCAAGATTTCCGTCTATATCCTTGTCGTTAAGACAGCCGAAAATCACAGTCCGCTTACAGTCGCGGGAAAATAAATATTCTTTAAGCGGCTCGAACGCGGCGGGGTTATGCGCCCCGTCCAAAATATACTCTCTGCCGTCTATTATAAATTTTTCAAGCCGACCGCGGGGGTAACAGTTTTTAATTCCCTCGTAAATCGCGGCTTCATCGATTTTTAAAATTCTTGCACCCTCGATAGCACACGCGGCGTTGTGCGGTTGCAGACAGCCGAAAGCGTTAAGTGTAAACTCCTTGCCGCCGTAGATAAAGCCGCCGTCGAAAATACCGTCGATTTTATCTGCAAATTTATAGCCTTTGAAAAACTCTCGCGCTTCTTCGCTTTGGTGCGCATTTATTATGGCGGGGCAATTTTTAATAATCCCCGCTTTCTGAAAGCAAATCTCTTTAACGGTGTTTCCGAGAAATGCGGTATGCTCCAAAGATATAGAAGTAATCACTGCAAGCTCTTTTTTTGCTATCGCGTTGGTAGCGTCGTTAAGTCCGCCCATTCCGCACTCGATTACCGCCCATTCGCAGCCCTCGCCCGCAAATGCGGAAATCGCCGCCGCGGTAATTATTTCAAACTCGCTTGCGCCGTCCGCAAAGCATACGGCTTGCGCCCTATATTTATCGAATACTTCGCAAGTTACGGGTTCGCCGTCAATTTTGAACTGGTCGTAAAATGAATAGACCTCGGGCGAAGTGAAAGTTCCTACTTTTTTGCCCACGGCAATCAATATGCGGGTGAAAAATTCCGCCGTGGAGCCTTTTCCGTTAGTGCCGGCGATATGGATTATTTTTAATTTTTCGTCCGGACAGCCGAGCTTGTCCAAAATATTACGCGTGGGTGCAGTGGAAAACTTAATCACCCGAACATTATATCACAATGCAAAAGCTTAATCAAGAATATTGAAATTAATTTTGAGCAAACTTATTTTATATGGCTCTTATTTTTATCCGTACGGCAATTATTTTCATAACGCTGATGTTCATAATGCGGTTGATGGGCAAAAGTCAAGTCGGCGAAATGCAACCGTTTGAATTTGTGATTTCTTTGCTCATAGCGGAGCTTGCTTGCATTCCGATGGCGGACACTTCCATTCCCCTCTTATACGGAATTATTGCGATTATCGCAATTTTCGTACTGCACCAGATTGTATGGCTTTTGGACTTGTGGTTCAAGCCCGTAAAAACTGCGGTATGCGGCAAACCGTCGCTTGTAATAAACAAAAACGGAATTGACGACTATCAGTTGAAATCGAATAACCTCGATATCAGCGATTTAATAGAGAGTATGCGCGTTGCGGGATATTTCAGCCTTGACGACGTTTTTTACGGACTTTACGAATCTAACGGAAGCTTTTCCGCGCTTGAAAATCCCGACAGACAGACCTCTTCCCTTTCCGTGCTTTTAATCGACTGCGGAAAAGTGGATAAAAAAAATCTTGCTATATGCGGGATAGAGCAAGACGATTTGGATAAAGTTTTAAGGGAGCAGAACGCAAAACTGAAAGACGTGCTTGTTATGACCGTTAACGGTGAAGGCAGAGTTTACTTCCAGAAGCGCAAAGAGAAATATAAAATACTTGAAATGGAGATTAAAAACAAATGGTAAAATCGCTGATTTATACAGCCACCGCGCTCTTACTATGCCTCGGGCTGTTCATAGGCGTTGAAATATACTTAAATAAGCAGTTTGACGAGTTTCACGACGCGTTGACTACTCTTTACAAAAAAGTTGAAAACGAAACGGCAAACCGCGAGGACGGCTACGCCGTAAGAGAGATGTGGTCGGACAAAAAATCTAAACTGCACGTATTTATACCGCACAACGACATCTCGTACGTAGATTATTGGCTGAGCGAAGCTTGCGGGCTGATATATGAAAAGGAATATTCTTTG
>CAMWLA010000115.1 GCA_947174975.1 uncultured Clostridia bacterium
ACTGTAGTTACAATAACAATTAATGTTAAGATAATAACCCCAAAGCTATAAAATCATGATCCTAGTATTATTTTTTTATTGTTTTTCAACCTTAAAACTACCTCTTTTTTCAATCTTCGTAGTTATAATGTTTTACTGCGCCGATAAGTGCGCTGTTGTCCATAGTTATACCGTTTGAGTAAACGGTATTTTTTTCTATTTTGATATCCTTCCACTGCTCTTCGTCGCCCTCAAAGTAAACGTCGGTCAAAGCCTCGTCGCCGTAAAAGGCATGTCCGCACCGTAAGGCTCCGTTTTCGTAATACGCGCCTTGCACCTCTTTCACCGACAGCGGGATATAAATTTTCTTTAAACTTATGCAGTAGCCGAACGCACCCGACGTAATTACCGTAACCCCGCTTCCGATTTTCGCGGTTTCGAGTTTTTCACAGCCGATAAACGCGCCGTAGCCGAGGCCGTATACCGTGGAATTTTCGGTTACGCTGTCGCGTACGCTTGCGGGAATTTCGATTTCTTTAAGCCCCGCGCAATAGAAAGCCATATCGCCGATAGTCGTCAAAGTTTCGGGCAAGGTTATGCTTTCAAGCGACGTGCAGTTTTCAAACACGCGGTCGCCGATAACCTCTACCCCCGCCATCGTCACCGACGAAAGTTTTTCACAGCCGCTGAATACCAACCCGTCAAGCGTGGTTACGCTGTCGGGTATTTTTATTTGCTGCAGATTGGCGCTTTGCCCGAACGTTCCGCGGCTGAATTTTTTTAAATTTATGCCTTCGGCGAACTCAACCGTTTCAAGCGAGGGGCAGAAGCCGAACGCCGCAACGCCGATTTTAGTAACCGTTTCGGGAACGGTGATTTTTCTGAAATTGGTGCTTGCAAAACCTTCGTCCGCAATTTCCGTTACGGGTGCGCGGGAATCCCCTTCGCCGTAGTATGCGGGAATTTCGTATTCACCGGAAAGTCTCGAAAGTCCCGAACATTTAACTATATAATGCTTGCCGCCCTCTTCGCTTAAAGTGAACTTCACCCCTCCGCTTCCGCAGCCCGAAAGTGCGGGCGCGCAAGTTACAAGCATTGCAACCGATGCCAAAATTATTGCCGTCGTCTTTTTCATAACGGATTAATTATATCATAGAGCCTATTAAAAATCAAGAGCTTACGGGCGGACTTCTTTAAGCACCCTTGCGAAATTTTCAAAGCATAATTTATCTGTAACGCGGGCGCCGAGATTATCCCAAATATATCTTATAAGCGCGGGCATCTTTTCGCAACCCTCAAGTCCGTCGACAGTAGGTATTCCGTCGAAGTCGCTGCCGAATGCAACCACGTCCTCACCGCCGATATTTATTAAATGCTTTAAGTGCCTTAAAACGCAGTCGAACGGATCTCCCTCTCCCAGAAATTTTTTACAGAAATTTACGCCGATTACTCCTCCGCAGTCGGCAATGCTTTTTATCTGTTTATCGGTTAGGTTGCGGGGAACGTTGCAAACCGCGCGCGCGTTCGAGTGGCTTGCGATTGTAGGTATTTTCCGATTTTTTAAAATCTCGTCAGTTCCGCCGTCGGATAGGTGCGAAAGATCGACTATTATTTTAAGTTCGTCCAACAGCTCGACCGTCTTTCGCCCCGCGGGCTTTAAGCCGCCCGCGGAACCGTTGGGATAAGCCAAATCGTTTTCGTTATTCCATACAAGCGAAGCCATTAAAACGCCCCTATCTTTAAGTGCGACAATCTCCTCTTCGTTACCTTCCGTAAAGCCGAGATTTTCCACAGTTAAAATCGCGCACGGCTTTTGCTGCGGGGATATAAGGGTGTGAAAACAATCGGCAAGCGTAAGGCGGTATTGCCTTACGCTTGCAGAAAAGAAATTATAATATTCTTCGAATTTGTCGCGCGCGTTCGCGCCGTCGGTAAAAATCGCAAAGCATTGGGCGAAACATTCGCTTGTCCCAAGCTTTTGCAAATTGACGTGCAGACTGCCGTTCGATAAGGCATATCCCTTGTCAAAACATACGGTCGCACTGTCACAGTGTAAATCTATATACTTCATTTTCCTCTGTAAAATCTTCTGAGTACAAACCTTATAGGCTTGGGCGGTTTAACGCAAACTATTACACAAGATTTCATAGTGTCATTATATGCAACGTGCCCGCCGTTGGTGTTAACCGCGCAAAGTCTTTATCGTCTTTGCAATATCCGCGGACTTGAACACTGTACTGCCCGCAACCAAAACGTTGGCGCCCGCGTCTATAATTTTTTTGCAGTTTTCTTCAGTGACGCCGCCGTCTATTTCGATATCCATATCGCCCTTGCCGATGGAGCGGGCATATTCCCGTGCCTTCGTTATTTTTTCGGTCACTTCCTCTATATATTTCTGCCCGCCGTAGCCGGGGAATACGGACATTAAAAGCACCATATCGCATATTGGAAATACGGGGAAAATATTTTCAACCGGAATATCGGGGTTGACGACCGCACCGCACTTCACGCCGCATGACTTAATTAACTCAAGCGTTTCCTTTAAGTAGTTATCGGATATCTTTTTGCATGCGCCGTAATGCACCGTGATTATATCCGCGCCCGCGTCCGCAAAAAACTTGATCTGCGTTTTGGGGTGCTCTATCATAAGATGAACGTCCAAAGGAAGCTTGGTCAAGGGACGGATATTTTTTACCATCTGCGCGCCGAAGGTAATCGGCTCGACAAAGGTTCCGTCCATAACGTCGCAGTGAATTAAATCAGCTCCGCTTTTTTCTAATTTCTTTATAGTTTCGCCCATTACGGAAAAGTCCGCAGAGAGAATTGACGGTGCTATTTTTACTTGCATTTCGTACTCCTTATTTTGTCTTCTAACGCTGAATATCCGTCCGCGTTTTCGTAGTGGAAATCGCACTGAATGCCGTCGAACTTGCCGTGATTTCTTTCAAGCATAGCTTCGACCGGCGGGGGAAGAATTCCGCGCATGCGCGCGGCAAACCTTTCCTTGATTACTGAAAGTGGCGCGGTCACTAAAATTTTAAAACAGTTTTCTGGCAACAACGCAAGATGTTCGCTTTCCGAAATTACGTAAATTACGTTTTCGCCGTCGACCGATTCGGCAAGCAATTTTTTAAAAACCGCTTCCGCCTCCGCCGGGCTCTTCGCAAGCCGAAGATAATCTTTACCGGTATATACTGTTGCGTTGAACTGCCCTTTAAGCTTGTCCGCCAAAGTCGACTTGCCGGTACAGCTTTCACCTATTATTGCAATGAGCATACTTTAATCCTCTTCTTTCAAATAACTTGCACGGAGTTGACCACAAGCGCCGCCTATGTCAGAGCCCATGCTTCTGCGCACGGTTGCGGAAAGCCCGCCCTTTGAAAGCTCTTCCGCGAACGTGTATGCTTGCTTGTCGGTTGTCGATTTAAGCGTGCGCTCCTTTACCTCGTTAAGCCGAATTAAATTTACGTGGCAAGGTCTGCCCTTCAAAAGCTTTATAAGCCCTTCGGCGTGCTCCTTGCCGCAGTTTTCGTTTGCGATTAATGAATACTCGAAAATGTATCTTCTGCCGGTCTTATCAAAATAGTATTCGCAAGCCTTTAAAATTTCGGCTATCGAATATTTTTTTGCTATCGGCATTGTACGCGCCCGCCCCTCGTCCGTGGTCTGGTGCAGTGAAATAGTTAAGTTCACCGGCAAGCCGATATCCGCGAGTTCGTAAATTTTAGGGACGAGTCCGCAAGTTGACAGCGATATATTGCGCGGTGAAATTCCGATACCGCCCTCCGCGGAAACGTTCTTTAGAAACTGTATAGTATTTTCAAAATTGTCAAGCGGTTCGCCGCTGCCCATTAATACCACGTTTGTAACGCCGCGCTTGTTTCCATCGGAATGCAGTGCATTGACCGCAAGCACTTGGCAAAGAATTTCGCCCGAGGTCAGATCCCTTACAAGTCCGCCCAAGGTGCTTGCACAGAACTTGCAGCCCATACGGCACCCGACTTGCGTTGAAACGCACTGCGTATTGCCGTACTTGTATTTCATTAAAACGCCCTCAATTACGTTGCCGTCGGCAAGCGAAAAAAGGTACTTTTCGGTGCCGTCGGCAGATGTCAGAGTTTTGATAATTTTAACCGGTTCGTCCTCGTATTCTTCCAAAAGCTTTTCACGGAGCGCAGGGGATATATTTATTTGCGAAATTTTCTTGCCCCGCATTATTCCGTCGTAAAGCTGTTTTGCGCGGAACTTTTTTTCGCCGTAATTTTCTATTAAATTTTCAAGCTCAACAAAGCTTAAATCCTGTAAAATCTTTTTCATTGTTTTATTACCAACTCTTCGGTATCGCCAAATTTGTCGTAAC
>CAMWLA010000116.1 GCA_947174975.1 uncultured Clostridia bacterium
CTCCGGAATTGCTTCGGCGTGCGGCAATAAAGACGACAGTCCTTCCGACGACGAAAAGGACAAGACCGTTACCAAGGAAGACACTCAGCTTCTTAAAAACGGTAATTTCGAGATGTTTACCATCCCCGAAAAGAAAAAGGACGGAAACGAACCCGAATACCTTATAAAAACTCCCGAAAACTGGACGCGCGGCGGAACAAGCTCCTACACCATGTCGGGAATTATAAGCACGTCGGAAAAGGCTTGGGAAAAAATGACGGCAGACACACTTGCCGACGTACTTGACTACAACAACAAGCTTGACTCCTCCTCTTCGAGCTATCTCAGCGAATTCGTCGACTATAACGGAATGAAGTCGTCCGATATTCTTTACAAGAATCAGTTTGAAGCTTTGCGGAGCGAGGACGATTTGGAAGAGGACGAAAAGACCGAGGACAAGCTTAAAGAAAGAAAAGAAACAATTTACAACCCCGGCACACACTACAATGTTAAAAAGAACGAGAGCGACGGTAAACTTTACTGCACCACAGATGACGGTGAAAAAGAAGTTTTCGAAAACGAAAAGGGCGAGTATTTCCTTGATAAGGACTTTAAAGAGCCGATTTCTAACGTTTTAATGCTGCACAATTATGCAACTTCACACAACGGAATTGCGCAGTACTACTCCTCCGTTGAAATCGAGCTTCCCGCAAACACCGCGGCTGAAGTTTCGGTTTGGGTTAAAACTTCGAATCTGTTCTTTGACCAAGGAAAGACCGTCAACCAAGACAGAGGCGCAAATATCGCCGTAACTCAGACGGTAGGCAGTTCTACACTTGATAAGTTTATGATTTCGTGCATTAACACGGAAAAGCTTATTAAAGAAGGCGCCGTAAAAGCTGATTATGCGAAAAAATATAACAACTGGGTACAGTATACCGTATACGTCAACGCTTGCGACTTCGCGGCAACAAAGATTAAGCTTGAGCTTGGACTCGGCGAAACGGGTTCGCTTACCGAGGGATATGCATTCTTCGACGACGTACAAGTTACCAAATATATTTCCTTGGACGACAGCGCGAGCTTTAAAGCAAACGAGGATCTTCTCGATAACGACAACACTTGCAACCTTTCAAGCGATGCTAGCGAGAAAATTTTCAAGGCAGACAGCTACCGCAGAAACGACGGTGACGAGAATACAACCGACAACGATTTATACAGCAAGCGCAACTCGGAAGACTTCCACTACTTTATCGACCTCTCTTCCGAAAGACTTGAATCAAGTGATGAACGCGACTCATACTATAAGCCAGTTTCGTTTAACAGCGGTTCGACTGCTGACGGCGTAATCACCGTAAGTAATCTTAAAACTGGTTTCACCGTAGACAGCGACAACTACGTTTCCGCAAGAGATTATGACGGAAAATTAAAGGGTTTTAACGGCGTAGACGAAACAGATAAAGGCAAATGGCGCATTCCGTTCAAAGAACCCCTTGTATCGGACAGCGATTTGCTTGCTTACGTTACTACGGGCTATGAGTTCAAAGAAGGCGACACAAAGTATTACGAAAAGCTTAACAATTCGTTAAACGGCGAGAAAAACAGTGCCGCAAATCTGCCCAAGAATAGTAAAGACAATACGAACAATATGTTGGTTATGCTGTCCGCTTACGGCGCGGCGTACACCACTTCCTTTGAATTAAACGTGCCGCGCGAGCATTACTACATTATATCGTTCTGGGTTAAAACCTCGGATATGGACGGCAGCACGGCCGCAACAGTTTCCATCAAATCCGACGACGAGAACATAGCTAAATTTAATCTCGATACTACCGATAAAGTAACGAATATCGGCGACAAGGACGAAGAAAAAAATATTTTCGACGGTTGGGTTCAGTGTTTCTTCTTCGTGCATAACGAACTTGAAGAAACCGACGATAAGAAAAACGATACGGTTACCGTTGAATTCAGCTTCGGCAACACCACCATTAAAGGCACCGACGTGCGCTCGTTTAAAAACGGTTGGATTGCGCTTGCCAATATGCAAATTCTTGACGTAGAAGAAAAGATTTTTGCATATACCGGCAGCGGAGACGGCACCGCCTCCCTTACCATTACCAAGGAAGCGGAAAAGAAAACTCACGTTTTTGACGACGCTTACTATAACGAATCTACCGAAATCAAAAACGATATGGTTAAGCCCTCGTCGTATGACGGAGTCAACGGCGGAAGCTCGGCGATAAAAAATAACGGACACGTATCTATTCCCTTCGACGAATTCACTAACAACGAATACGTTGACAAAAACGGCAACACTCAGAAGTTTACCGGTCTTATCAATAAAGAACACTTTATTGAAGAAAACAGCGCATACGTAGGGAAAGATTGGTATAAACCTTTATATAAAACCTTCCTTAACGTAAACGATCCTTCCACTATCGAGGCACTTAAAGCTTGGAATGAGATTTTCGGAAACGATTCGGTTCAGCCCCTTATTATAACTAATCAAAAGAGAGACAGCTACGTTTCTGAAAAAGAAGCAACTGAAGCTAATTTTGATAAATATTACATTAAAGACGAAGAAACCGGCGGATTCATAAAAGCAGATTCGGTCGAAAATGCAAAGTTTGACGAAAAAGAAACGTATTACACCTTAAAACAAGTAATCAACTACGGCTATATCGGCGATGAAAAAGATGTTTCGGCAAATAACTATGCTACGATAAGCGTAAGAGTTAAGGTAAGCGCCGGCGCAGTTGCGTACGTGTACCTTGTAGACACAACGGCAAACAAGAACGTGCTTTCGTTTACTGCCCCCACCTACTCCTTCTATTATGACATTGACGGAAACGTTTTAAGAGATAAACCCAAAGATAACGCATCCTTTAAAGAACAGCGTGAAAACATCCTTTACACGCTCCGCGACGACGGACTTTACGAGGACGAGAACGGTAAGCTTTACGCAAATACGTGGAACTACGATAAGTTGTATTATACACTTGACAGTAAAGGCAACAAGGTATACAAAAACGGTGAAACGTATTTAGAAGATGAAAACGGTAAAGAGCTTAACCACTACCTTGTAACAACCGACGGAGTTAAGGTTTACGAATTTATCGACGGCAATTACTATTACATCGTATCGGGCAAAACCCAAAGCGCAGTAATTACCCCGTTTGAAACGCAGTATGCAAGATACAGCTATAATCACGACGACGAGAATTCTGAAAATTATATGTCGGAAGACTATATGGTCAAAATCGTCGGAGACGATCATTTAGAAAGTGGCATACCTCAATGGGTTACCGTAACGTTTGTAATTCACGCGGGAAGCAATGCAAAATCTTACCGCCTTGAACTTTGGAACGGCGAACGCGAAGAAGCTGAAACCGCTACCGAAGGCGGAATCGTAATATTCGATTACAGCTACACCACTATTTCAGACGACTCGGCAAAGAGCGACTACGAAAAGGAAATAATCAACGCTTATTTGAAAGAGCTTGACGAGGCCGGCGCACTTAACGACGTTGAAACGACGGGTATGAATATCGCAGATTACGAAAAACTTGCGGATAAGAAACAAACCGGCGTAAATATCAACCTTTATAACTATAAAGCTCACTACTACACTTACAGCTTGTACGATTCGGCTAACTTCCAGCCCTTCAATAAAGAAGTTGCAAGCGACGGTGCAACCGGTTACGACTATTCGGTATCCGACCAGAAGGAAACTCTTGCATATCTGAGCGTTAAGGACGGAAACGAATATACTATATTTGCTGATTACTCGGCAATTGATAAGTCGATATCGCTGAATAACCCTACGGAAGACGATTCAAACGAAACTCCCGAAGAGACAGACAACTCATCCAATGGTTCGGTATGGCTTCTTGCCTCCTCCATTATTCTCGTTATTGCACTTGTATTTGCAATCATTGCAATATTCCTTAAAGACGTAATTAAAAAGATGCGTCACAACAAGGTAACAAGCAAGAACAATTACGACCAGAGAAAGACCAACCGTTACAAGAGAAAGCTTCACTTAAAGAACGAAGAGATCGTAGAAGTTGATGCAGACGAAAATACCGATGCGGTTGACGCCGAAGAAGTTACCGAAACGGAAATGGTTGAAGACCCCGCTGAGGAAGTCGAAGATACAACGGAAGAAGCTCCCGTCGAAGAAGTAAACGACGTGATGGAAGAAACTCCGGTTGAGGACGTTGCGAACGACACCTTAGAAGAGCCTTCGGTTGAGGATGTGGCAAATGACGCTGCGGAAGAAACTCCCGCTCCCGTTGAAGAA
>CAMWLA010000117.1 GCA_947174975.1 uncultured Clostridia bacterium
TAATAAAATATTTCAAAAGTCAAAATATCGTATTTAAGAAGGTTTAAAAAAGCCCCGCAAAATACGCGGGGCTTTTAAATTACAGTATTTTCTGAAGAGTAAAACCAACTTTATCACACGACGTAAGGACATACTCGATGCCGTCTTTAACAGTGCGGAAAGGAAAATAATTCTCTCCGTGAATATGTCCGAAAACAACTTTTTCCACTCCGTTTTCAGAAAACAATTTTGTAAACGCCGTGTCGAGAGACTTCACACTGAACGGCGGGTAATGAATCATTGCAATTACTCTGTCACCGTCGGCACGGATTTTTTCAACGTCTTTAAAACAGAGCTTAAATCTTTCCGCCTCTCTTAAATACAGCTTTTCATCGTGGTCGGTATAGTCCGAACTGCCGGGGCAAGTCCAACCGCGCGAACCGCAGATAATTACGTTTTCAAACTTAACGCAGTCATTTTGCAAGAAATAAAAAGTATCGTCCGGTGCGCTTCGCCTAAGCTTTGTTATGCCGTTCCACCAGTAGTCGTGATTGCCGCGGATAAAGACTTTTCTACCCTTTAATTCCCTTAAAGAATTCAAATCGAACAGCCCCTCTTCAAGCACATTACCCCAACTTATATCGCCGCAAATAAGCACGATATCTTCATCGGAAACTTTACTTTTCCAGTCGTTTTTAATTTTTTCAAAATGATTTTCCCACCCAGAACCGAACACGTTCATAGGCTTATCCGTCTTGCCCGAAAGATGTAAATCACTTATGGAAAATATTTGCATACGATTATTATATCACGTTTTTAAAAGTTTTTAAAGCATTTTACCGCCCGCTAAAAATATATACGAATTTAACAAAAAAGCTTGTTATTTGGGCAATTATGTCACACATAATACTTAATTTAAGCCCAAAAACGGGTAAAATTAGGCTTTTTAGGGCATTTTTAAAGGCGAAGCCCACGGCTCCGCCTTTTTATTAAAGGAGATAATTATTGCTTTGAGCAAGTCTTTCCTTGCGGGTATAAAGGCAATTCGAAGAATCCTGCGCACACCTCTTGCGAGTAATCTTGTGCGGGCGGAATGGCCGTATAACCGTAGCTGGGAATGAGAAGCTCGACATCGATTGAGACTTTCAAAATCGTAGTTATGCAAGCGTTTACAGAGAACGTACCCGTGTCGGCATTGAACGTACCTTCGGCGCAAACCGCGCTCACCTCGGACGTTATTCTATAAGGCATAATCGAGGGTGCGGGAACGAATAACAATACGTCTTCCGAAACCGTAATCGTTGCGTTTGCTACACCCTCTACTCCGTTCGCGTCGGTATAAGCAACTTCAACGGGAATGGTGACGGTTGCCTGTACTCTCGCACAGCCGGGCTTGTCGTGCTGTCTTTCCACGTTAAGATTTGTTATCACGCCCGTGGACTGGGTTGACCTTGCACTTATAAAAGTCAGTGGATATGTAGGATCGCCGGGAACGTTGTCGGTAAGAGTTAAGGTATAATTTTCTATCTGAATCTGCTTAATGCAGGCATCGAATATTTTTTGCGCCTGAATGCACACCTTTTCACACAGTCCGTTTAAAGGATTGCCGCTGATTGTGCCGGGACATTTATCCGATTGAAAATTTGAAAAGAATGACATTTTGACCTCCGTTATTTTCTTTTAATATATTATATGTCACGCTCAGTCTACGCGTTAAATGCGCGCTTTTACTTTTTCGGCACGAATATTTTGCAGGTTGGGTAAACGGGTCTTGAACCGTTTATTTCCTTTAAATGCGGTTCGGCAACGCCGTATTTTGCGGCAATTGTGCGGTAATTATCGCCAACGCCGGCAGTAATTTTAATAAGACGTTCGTCCGACACCCTTATTACTCTGCCCGCAAACGCTTTTCCGCACACCGGGGTATTTAATACGTTTTCTACCTCCCCCGAACTCTGCCCCCGCTTGATTTTAAAATATCTGCTTCGGTCTGTAATCAGCGTAAACATTTTATAATATTATACGCAGACAAACAAAAATACGTTCATAATCGGGGCGTGAAATTTGTAGAATAATATAAAATGAAGCAGAATATTTACAAATCAGCGGCAATTGTGACCGTATTTTCAACGCTTGAAAAAACAATGAGCTTTTTCTATAGGGTAGTACTTTCGCGCATTATCGGCGCGGAAGGCATTGGAATTTACCAGATTTGCCTTTCCGTTTTTGCCGTATTCCTTACCGCGGCTTCAAGCGGAATTCCCATAACCGTTTCCCGCCTTATCGCAAAAAATAACGCCGTAAACGATATCCGAGGAAAGCACTCAGCTGTTACGGCGGGTGTCGTCGGCACGCTTATATTCACAATACCCATAGCAATACTGCTCTTTTTCGGCAGAAACGCGCTGGGCTTCCTCTTTTCCGACGACAGATGTAAGGATATTTTCCTTTTACTCCTTCCCGGTCTTATTCTGACGTCCGTTTACGCTGTTATGCGCGGCTCATTTTGGGGGAATAAGCAATTTGTACCTTACAGCGTAATTGAGCTTTTAGAGGACGCCGTAATGGTAATTCTGGGTTGCATACTCGTCTACGGCGTAACAGACCCAGTACTCGGTGCGCGCAGAGCGACGATTGCGGTTGCTGTTTCATACGTGTTTTCTTTCTGCGTATCACTGTTTTGGTATTTCCACAAGGGCGGAAAATTCGTCAACCCCAAAAAACAGTTAAAACCGCTTTTTTCCGCATCTATGCCGATTACGGCGATGCGTACGTCCACTTCTCTTTTAAATTCCGCCGTTGCGGTGCTTTTACCCCTCCTTTTAATGAAAGCTTACGGACTTAACAATTCGGAAGCTATCAGCCTTTACGGTATTGCGATAGGTATGAGTTTACCCATTCTCTTTATCCCCTCGTCGCTTATAGGCTCGATTTCGGTTGTTGTTGCGCCCGAACTTTCCGAAAATTTTTATAGAAAAAAGACGGCTCAAGTTAAATTTGACGTGGAAAAATCGTTAAAAGCAGCCATTTTTATAGCTGCTTTGCTAATTCCCGTCCTCTTCGTACTCGGCGACGAAATCGGAGAGCTTCTGTATTCCAACGAGATGAGCGGACAAATCGTACAGAGATGTTCTTTTATACTCTTCCCTATGTGTATAACGATGATTTCAACCACCGTTCTCAACTCAATGAACCGCGAAAAGCGGACTCTGATACACTTTTTGGTTGGCGCCGCGGCAATGATACTCAGTATCGTCGTGTTAACAAGGTATATAGGGGTGTATTCCTATATGATAGGACTTGCAGCAAACTACGTCATTACCGGAGTTCTCAATCTTATATTACTTAAAAAGGTGTGCGGCGACTTAAAATATATGAAATATACCGCTCACGCACTCATAGGAACGATTTCTGCGTGCGTTTTCGGTATGCTTTTAGACGGAATTATCTCAAAATACGTATCAGCCATCTGGCAAATAATTATATGCGGAATTGCTTGTACGGGCTTCTGCGTTGCGTTCCTTTACTGTCTTGAAATGTTCACTTTCAGACCGATTAAAAGGCTTATTTCGAAGAACTGACCAGCTGCATAAGCATTCTGACGGAAAGCACAACCAAGAACGCGCCGAAAAGCTTTCTTAAAACGAATGAAGGCAAGAGCGCGGCGGCAAAGCCCGTTGCAACAGACGTTAAAACTGCCGGAATAACGATAAAAGTCAGTCCTTCCGTCTTTAAAAGTCCGTTTTTTCGATGAACGTTCAGCGTAAACAGCGCCATTGGCAGAAAGGCGATAAGGTTAGTCGCTTGGGCAACGTGCTGTTCAACGCCGAAAATTATGGTGAGTGCGGGAATTAATATTGTTCCTCCGCCCATCCCCATTCCGCCGATAAGTCCGGAAAAGAACCCAGCCAACATATACAGAATAAAACTCAAAACAGCATCCTGACCCCGGCGGCAAACATTATTGCAAGAAAAATGTAATTTACCGCCTTAGACGAAAATTTTGAAAGAAAAAACGCACCTAAAAATCCTCCCGCAACCGTACCTATGGCTGCGGGTATTATTATATCCAAAACGGCGTAGCCGTTAATTATATAGATAATTGCGCTTGCGGCGCATATGGGAGCAATGACGAAGATTGCCGTTGCGTGCGATTGCTTATCCTCATAGCCGAGCAATCCCGATAAAAGGGGCACCGCAACCATTCCTCCGCCGCCCCCGAATATGCCGTTTACGGCACCCGTAAGCAACCCCGCGGTTGCTTGTTTTAC
>CAMWLA010000118.1 GCA_947174975.1 uncultured Clostridia bacterium
GTAAAACATATGGTGTGATAAAAACGTAAATAACATCAAACTTTCATACTTTGCATAAAATGTGAAAATCCGTTCACAATAACTGTTGACGGAGGATGATATGCAATTCGATTCAACCAAAACTTATTCAAATCTTGCAAGGAGCTTTGCAGGCGAAAGCCAGGCGGGTATGCGTTATCAGCTTATTGCACAAGCGGCTACACAGCAAGGTTATACTACACTTGCCAACACAATTAGAACGCTGGCAAAAAACGAAACGGTACACGCAAGAAGATTTTTTGAAGAGCTTTCAAAACGCGGAACAAAGCTTGACAATATAGTACTTGACGCGGGTTATCCCTTTCACAGCGGTGATTTAGGCGAAAGCTTAAAATTGGCGGCTGACGACGAACACGAAGAACACGCCGTAATTTATCCCGCTTTCGAAAAGGACGCGAGAGATGAAGGATTTTCGGATATTGCGGCTTTATTCAAGCTTGTAGCGCAAGTTGAGGTACGCCACGAAATGGTTTTCAGATACCTCCACGAAGCGTTTAAGAAGGGAAAGCTTTTCTCTAACGAGTCACCCATTCTGTATATTTGCAGCGAATGCGGTTATATGCACACGTCTACAAAGGCTTGGGACGTTTGTCCCCTTTGCAAGCAAAGTCAAGGTTACGTTGAACTGCATATTCCTTTCGAAAAGGAGAAAATATGAGAAAAACTACAGACAAAAAGACGCAGACTAATAACGTAAAGAACTGCGGCGGAAGATGCGGAAAGAGCAATGAAAAGAGTACGAAGAACACGAAAAACTGCAAATAAGTTTAAGGACAGCTTCGACCCTAACGGAAGTTACACCGGCCGTCCGCTTGACGGCGGAAAGCCTATTCAGGACGCGGACGATCTGTAATTTCAATTAAAAAGAGCCGTGCGGTGATTTTTTCACCGCACGGTTTCCTTTATTACGCTTCAATATTTGTAAAGGCAAATTTTTCTACGTCGAAAAGACCTTTGTCAACGAGTTTGAGTTTTGGAATTACCGCAAGCGATAGGAACGCAAGCGACATAAACGGCTCGTACCCTCTCTTGACTCCCATAGCGTGGGCGCGTTCGATTAAAGCACGGCTGTCGCGCTGCAAGCTTTCCGCGTCGCGCGAGGACATCAATCCCGCGATATCAAGCGTCAAGGAATTGACCTCGCCCGTGGCGCTGTCTACTATTACCATTCCCCCGCCTATTTCCTTTAAGCGGTTAGCGGCCTTCGCCATTGCCTCGTTATCGTCGCCCAAAAGAATTATATTGTGCGAATCGTGCGAAACGGTCAAGCCCATCGCTCCGCCCTTGAAGCCGTAGCCTTTTAAAATGCCCTTGCCGATATTGCCGGTCATCTTGTGCCGCTCAACGACGGTTAACTTCAATAGGTCGGTGCCCTTAACTTCGATATCGCCGCCGACGCGCTTTATATCCACTATTTCGCAGTCGGTTACGATACCGCCGGGGGCAACCGTCATTGCCTTTGCCCTATCGCTTTTAACGTTTAGCGCAAAGTCTTCCGCCTTAAGTGTGCGGATATGTACGGTATTTAAAACGTTTGCGGGCAGATACCTCTTCGAAGTATCGAAAAGCGCCTTGCCGTCCTTTGCAACTACCTTACCGCTTTTGATTACTACTTTCGCGTTAAAGTTTTTCATATCGTCGACTACGACGAGGTCAGCAAGCCAGAACGGCGCGATACCGCCCCTATTTTTCAAGTTATAACATTCGGCGGCATTCAGCGTTGCACAAGTTACCGCCAAAGCGGGGTCGATTCCGTCCTTAACGAGACGGCGCAATGCGTCGTCGATATGGCCGTATTCCTTTAAGTCGGCGGCGTGTCTGTCGTCGGTGCAGAGAAGGAAACGGCGTGAATTTTCTTTCGTAATAAACTTTGCGTTGCCGAGATTTTTAGTCGACGAACCGTGACGGATATGCACGTACATTCCCTTTGAAATTTTTTCGTCCACTTCCTCACCGCTTCCGCATTCGTGGTCGGTGGAAACTCCGCAGCATAAATATGCGTTTAAATCGTATCCGGAAACCGACGGCGCGTGCCCGTCGATTACCTTACCCGCAGAAATGCACGCTTCCGCTTTTTTAAGCGTATCCGCGTCGCAGCCCAAAAGCCCGGGATAGTTCATAAATTCGCCCAAGCCGAAAATTTCGTCCCGCTTGATATGCTTTTCGGTGTCCTTACCAGTGAGAGTTGCTCCGCTTGTTTCAAACGGCGTTGCGGGAACGCACGACGGCAAATTTAACATAACGTCCAAAGGAACGTTTTTCGAAGCTTTTAAAATGTATTCGCAGCCCGCAATACCGCAGACGTTCGTAATCTCGTGCGGGTCGGCAATAATCGCCGTAGTGCCGCGCGGAACGATAAGGTGCGCAAATTCCTCGGGAGACAGTTGCGAACTTTCGATATGTACGTGACCGTCGATAAACCCCGGCAAAACCGTAAGGTTTTTGCAGTCTATCTCTTGTACGCCCTCATATTCGCCGATACCCACGATTTTTTCGCCGACGATAGCAATATCGCCCTTTCGCATTTTGCCCGAAAAAACGTCAAGATAAGTAGTATTTTTAAGCACTAAATCAGCTTTTGTTTCCCGCCGTGCGCACTTTACAAATTTTTCTAACATTTTCCACCTCTTGGCTAATTATATCATATTACCCCCAAAAAGTAAATAGCAAGGGCTTAATTATATCTATTAAAATCTTCAAGCATTTTAATTGCTTTTTCAAGCGTATCTGCAACATAACATTGTATTTCTGTTATACAGTGCGGAACCACGAAATTACAAGTAATATTTCGTAGTTCCGCACATAATTATTTATATGAATACTCTGGCTAAACTCTCTGATACACTGAACGAGCTAATGCTGTTAAACGGTTTGACCGAGCAGTCGCTTGCAGACAAATCGGGGATTCCGATATCGTGCATATCATCTTACGTGCGCGGTTCGCAAGCGCCTTACCTCGACACTCTTGTAAAACTTGCCGAGTGCTTTAACTGTTCGATAGATTATCTTTTAGGGCGAACCGATAAGGCTTGCGAAAAAACTTATAATAACCCCGTTGCGTTTGCGCAAAGATTTAAAGAACTGCTTAAAACAAACGATTGCTTATCTTACAGTGAAACATTCGGGAAAATGGATATTTCAAAGAGCAGCTTTTACGAATGGAAACGCGGAAAAAGTTTGCCCACTCTTGATAAGCTTGTAAAGCTTGCGGAATTTTTCGACTGTTCGGTTGATTTTTTATCGGGCAGAGAAAAATAAAAAACCGCGATTAGTTTTTTATTCATACTCTTACTTTAATTTGACAAAATATACTAAGGAAGAATTATTATGAATTGGTTTACAACGGAGGATTTATTTAAACGTAGCGGTCCGTTTACGTTTTGTATCGATTATATAGTTTGGTATGCTTTGTTTGCCATTGCTTTATGTGTCGGAATATATTTTCTTCGTAAAAGAAAAAGTGACGAAGCGACAAAAATTGTTCTTATGGTTTTGTGGACAGTTACCGTTGCATTAGACGTGATGAAACTGACTGTTAACATTTGCATCGGTTTTAATATCAGAAATGCAATACCGCTATATATTTGCAGTTTGTTTATGTATATTATGCCACTCGCTATTTGGGGCAAAGGCGTGTTTAAAAGAATCGGATGCGCCATAGTTTGTTCAATCGGTCTGTTTGGTGCAATTGGAAACTACGTGGTTCCGTCTATTGTAGTAAATCATTCGTTGTTTTCATTCTTCGGTTTCCACACGACACTTTATCACTCAATATTATTAGCTGCTCCGCTTATTATATTATGCACGGGTTATTACAAGTTCAAGTTTAAAGATTACGGCTTTACGTATTTGGGATTTTTTATTTCTACAATTCCCGCCTTAATATTTAACTTTATTGCAAAGACCGATTATATGTATTTATTAGAAGGCAATTATCTTCCGCTTCTTGACGGTGTTGCCGAAATCGTCGGTTATGCTTGGCCAGTAATTATGTATTTGATTTATGCCTTAATTATAATTTTAATGCAACTTATTATTATGGGCGTAACGAAAATTATTGAACTTACCGCAACAAAAATCAACTCTAAACGCGTTGCACAAGAACCTACCGGAGATTGTTGATAAT
>CAMWLA010000119.1 GCA_947174975.1 uncultured Clostridia bacterium
TACACAAACATTATAAACTAAATCTTTAATTATTGCAATTGTTTTGAAAAAGTGCTAAAATAAAATATATGGAAATACGCGTTTCGGCAAAACTGCATAATTTAGCGTCAGCTTGTCCTTTCCCGCTGTATATAGTGGGGGGCTACATTCGCGACGCGCTTGCGGGTATTTGCGCCGAGGCGCAGGATATCGATATCTGCGCGCCCGTCAGCGCGGACGAATTTTTGGCAGTGGCAAAAAGCTGCGGGGCGGAGGTCGACGCGGTATATAGAAATACCGGTACGGTCAAGCTCGGCTTCGGGAAAGAGAAATATGAGTTTACTTGTTTCCGCTCGGACGAGTACGTGCGCGGAATTCATACCCCCGTGAAAACCTTCTTCACCGATGATATCATGCTTGACGCAAGGCGGCGCGACTTTAAGTGTAACGCCGTCTATTACGATATCGCAAAGGGGGAGCTTTGCGACCCGCTCGGCGGGATAGACGATATCAAAAATAAGCGTATGTCTACGGTCGCGGATGCGGACAAGGTTTTCGGCGAGGACGGACTCCGTTTAATGCGCCTTGCAAGACAAGCGGCGCAGCTGAATTTTACGCCAACGGAAGAATGTCTTGCGGGTGCCAAAAGCAACTGCGCGTTAATTTCGGACATTTCCGTTGAAAGGGTGTATGCCGAGCTTGACGCGATACTGCACGCCGAGGATAAATACGGCTTTGACGGCGCAGCGTATAGGGGTTTGAAAATTCTTGACGAAACCCGCGTTCTGGACGGAATTTTGCCGGAACTTACTTTGGGCAGAGGAATGGCGCAGAATGAAAAGTACCACGCGCACGACGTTCTGGAACATTCCTTGCGCACCGTTTTATATGCGGATAAGGAAATCCGCCTCGCCGCGCTTTTGCACGATATCGGCAAGCCACGCGTATTTATAGACGGCGGAAATTATTACGGACACGAAAATATCGGGGCGGATATTGCGGAAACAATCTGCACGCGGCTGAAAGTTTCAAAAAAGCTTACGGCGGAAGTTGTAAGACTTACCAAGCTTCATATGTACGATCTGAAGGGCGACGCGCGCGAGAGTAAGATACGCAAGATAATAGTTGCAAACAAGGATATTTTCGATAAGCTTTTGATGATAAAGCAAGCCGACTTTTCCGCTTGCCGCGACGATTTATCCGAAGCGCCTTGCGTTACGAAGTGGCGGGAAATCTACGGCAAAATGCTGTCCGAAGGCGCACCGACTCAGTTAAAACAGCTTGAAATCCGCGGCGACGAGCTGATAAGTGCCGGCGTTCCCGCAAAAGAGGTCGGCAAAGTTTTGGAAGAGCTTTTGTACGAATGTGCGCTTAATCCCGCGCTAAACGACAAAAAAACTCTGCTTGCGCGTATACAAAAGCTCAAATTCATTTGACAAAAATATATATTTAATGTAAAATTCTATTAACCTTGCATACTGAGAGTAGTATGCCGATTAAGTCCGGGAGGTGAAATTATGAAAACTTACGAAATGCTTTACATTTTGGACGCTGCCGTTTCCGACGAGGGAAAGGACGCGTTTGCAAAGAAGTTTGAAGATATAGTTGTATCGGCAAACGGTAAAGTCGTTTCCACTGACAAGTGGGGCGTAAAGAAGCTTGCTTATCCCATTAAATATAAGCACGACGGCTATTACGTTTTAATGACTTTTGAAGCAGACGGTTCGGTTGTGAAAGAGCTTGACAGAGTTGCGGGCCTTTCTTCCGAAGTATTAAGAAGAGTTATAACAGCAAAAAATTAAGGAACAGAAGATGAATAAAGTATTTTTAATCGGAAATTTAACCCGTGACCCCGAATTGACCGAAACCACGTCGGGCGTGGCGCTCTGCCGTTTTGCTATTGCCGTAAACAGAAACTACGGCTCTGCCGACGGCGAAAGAAAGACCGACTTTTTCAACATAGTCGCTTGGCGCGGCTTGGGTGAAACTGTTGCGCGCTATGCAAAGAAAGGCAACAAGGTTGCCGTAAGCGGCTCTATCGAGCTTCGCAATTACGAGGACAGTCAAGGCGTAAAGCGCACGGGTGTAGACATTGTAGCGCAGGACGTAGAGTTCCTGACGCCGAAAGGTTCGGGCGACGGCTTTGCCGAAGCGCCTTCTATGCCGTCGGACAGAAAGAAAGCAAGCTTGCAAGCCTTTGACGACGACACCGATATACCTTTCTAAGTTAGAAAATAACGGAGGTCAAAAAATTTAAAGGAAGAGAAAAAGACGAAAAGATCCCCTAATAAAGCTTAAAAAAAAAACCAGCGCAGAAGAGTTTGCGTGTTCTGTCAGGAAAAAGTAGCGGAAATCGATTATAAGGACGTTAACCGTTTAAAGAAATTCGTTGCCGAAAGCGGCAAAATTCTGCCCCGCAGAATGACGGGAACTTGCGCAAAACATCAGCGCGAACTTTCCACCGCAATCAAGCGCGCGAGAGTTTCGGCATTACTTCCCTTCAAAGCGGAGTAATTTAAAAAAGATTTTGAAAAATGTTGTGGCCGTTTAGGACACAACATTTTTTTAAAGGTGAACTATGGATAACAAAAAATTAAAACTTAATTTAATTCTCTGCGTGGCGATAGGCGTGGCGCTGTTTGCCGCATTGCTTACGGTTGCTTCGCTTTACGACTTGCAGATATCGCATACGCTGACAAAGGGCAGTCTGGCGGAAGGGAAGTATTACTCGACAAACGGCTTCGCGCTGTTCTTCGAAATATTCGGCGGCTGCGTAGTTTATATTGCGGGCGGAGTCGCTTCGATTATCTGCGTGTGCGTGGCAATTAAAATGCGCGAAGGCGATAGGTTTTTCTTCATTAAGGAGCTTAAAGGCGCTTTTTACAAAATAGTTAAATGGATTTTAATAATTGCGTTTTCGGCGTTTGCGGTATATGAAATGTACTGCGCAATCCACGATATGTTCAAGTATACCGATAGGTATCTGCAAGACTTGTTGGCGGGTTCCGGCATTAAGTTTACGCTCAGAAGCGGTTATCTTTTGGCGGCGCAGCTTGTCGTAGCCGCTGTCGTTTCCGGTCTGGTTTTCGCCCTTTTGATGCGGGTTAAGAAAGAAAATATTTTAACGCTTGTAAAGCTTGCAATTCTCATATTTATAGTCGAGGCTTTGTATCTCGTAGTTGTCGAGGCGATCAAAACGCCGATAGGCAGAATGAGATACAGAACTATGAACGTATTGGGCGATTTTTCGTATTATACGCCGTGGTATAAAATTAACGGCTCAAGACACGCAACTTTGGTCGGCATAGTCGGAAGTAAGCCGGATACGGATATATTAATCGGCGCGGCGTCGGATACTTGCAAATCATTCCCGTCGGGTCATACCTATTGTGCGGCAATGTCGTTCGTTTTGGTGTGCTTGCCCGATCTTTTTGAAAGATTTAAAAAGACTTGGGTAAAAGTATTGTGCTGGACGGTTCCCGCAGTCTATACGTTAACGGTTGCGGTGTGCAGAATAGTGGTGGGTGCACATTATTTTTCAGACGTGCTCGTCGGCGGAACGCTTTCGTTCACGGCTATTATGATAGTGAGAGAGGTACTCATATTAAAGTGCGCGCACTTCAAGGCGTTATTCGGGAAGAAACAACCCGAAGTTGAAGCTCAGCCCGTTGACGAAACGACAGAATAAGACAATATGAAAAACAAGAACACGAACGTAAAAGAGATAGTAATTGCAATACTTATATTGCTCTGCGGAGTTGCGTTCACCGTAACTTCCTTTTGCATAACTTATATCGTAAAACCGCAAAATCCCGCGGTTCTGATAATAATGTGCGTATGCGATTTTATTTACGGTACGTTCACTACTTGTGCGTTTTTCAAATATATGGATTTGGATATAGGTACGCACAAATGGCTGCTAAAGGGCGTTCTGGCATCGGTCGTGTATATCGTTGCGTTTACTATCGTCGGTATAATATTTGTGGCGATAAAATTAAAGAGCGAATTTGTAGTGATGGATATGCTCGCAGTTCTTGTAATTGCTTGCTTTACGGCACCGAGTATATTTATCGTAGTGGCATTAGTTCTGCTGTTCTTGATGGGGGCGTCTTGAACGGTCCGCACAAATAATTTAATATAATAAAGAGCGGACGAA
>CAMWLA010000120.1 GCA_947174975.1 uncultured Clostridia bacterium
GTGTATAATGAACGAAACTTGAAAAGTAAAATTTAATTTAGGAGATTTTATGAAGTTAACTAAAAAACGTGTTTCGCTTGTAGGTTTAGGCGCTGTCTGCGCTCTGTCAATTGCGGCGGGAGCGAGCTTGCTTGCCACAAGTAACTCAAAAACCGCATTCGCATTAGACGACGCAGTTCCTTCTTCCGTATATTTCTACGATAGTCTTACGGATGCCGAAGGGAAAGAATATACCCTTGCAAAGAAGTTTTATGATGTGTTGGATAAACTCAACAAGGACGGCGATTTTAAAGACGGCGTTGTGGATTATTCTCTTACCGAAAATAATCTTGCCACTTCGGATATGATCGGAGCGTGGGTTACAAAAGGTGATTCGACCATTCCCAAGGCGTTCAGTGCTGCGCGCGACGCATATTATATGGACCACCCCGAACTGTTCTACATTGACATTTACAAGCTGACAATCAGTGCAGGTCTTATTGGCGACGATTACGTTGCTTATATCGACAGCGGCAGAGAGGCGAACCTTTATGCCGAAGGCGAGTTCACTTCCGAAGCACAAGTCAATACCGCGCTTACGGCTTATTACAATAAAGTAGACGAAATTGCAAATTACGCAAAAGCGGAAGCAGACAAAGACAAGTACGGTACGGCAAAAAAAGTATTGCAGGCAAGGTATGCCAACCAATACATAGCCAAAAACGTAAAGTATGACGACATTGCTGCCTCAGACAGCGCAATCACCACAGCTTCCGCTGCCCAGACCGCTTACGGCGCACTTGTTAAAGGGAAGAGCGTTTGTAACGGATATACGCGTGCGTTCAAGGCAGTTATGGATAAGCTTGAAATTCCCTGCGTAGTAGTAGGCGGTTACAGCATTTCCAGGAACTCGCAAGGCAACGGCAACACCGTCGGCGAAGGTCATGCATGGAACTATGTCTGGTTTGAAAATTCCGCAGACGACAGCGAAGTTGCAACGCAGGCAACTGTTGAAGGTGCATGGTACGCATACGACGTAACATGGAACAGCACGGGTAAGTACGTAAACACTTACATTGATATGGGCAGATACGCCGCGGAAAAACAGCATTTGACAGACGGCGAAGTCTCCACTTCGGGCTATATTCTTAAATATCCCGAACTTTCCAAGTATAATTACGGCAGTAAACCCGATTCAGAAGGGATCGATTATTCCGACGGAATCGTTTATGATATGGCCTACGTCGGCAGCGGCGATTATGATGACACCACCGGTGAAGAGATAATAGAAACATGGCGAACGGTAAGCTATAACCAAAAAGGTGCCGTAAACCTTTATAAAGAAGACGGCTTGCGCATTATTTACCGTCAGGCCGATATGGGTAAAGATGGCCCCAACTGGTCCCACTGGTATGACCTTTATTCCGAAATTACGATAGGACCTTTCGGACCTAACAGCGATTTAGGTTTCCATATGTATGAGGATTTAGGCTATGAAACAAGAATATACGGTAACCCGAGTATCTTATACACGCAGTTTGCGGTTATCGGCGGTATTGATCCGAATGAGTATGTTTATGGTGACGAATATAGCGAATTATTAACAGCATACAGTCGGGATACCAATATCGGCGAGTATATAGTAGCCGCCTCGGAATTGCAGGTCAACGACACGTATCTTACTTACATTGCTGCTCCGCACGTTCTTTCGTCTAACCCCGACTACAGATTTCGTGTAGCGATCAATGACAATATGGCTGTTCCCGGAACCACAATGATGGCGGAAAAGTATGCGTTCACGATTGAAGTTAAGTATACTGAAACTTTATCGAAACTTGACGAAAATCAGCCTATCGGAATTTGGTATGTAAATACGCACGGCGGTGCCGAATATACAAACAATAACATATACCAATATGCGAAGTTCCTTCCCGTAAACGACAAAGGCGAACTTGTCGAAATTGTAAACGGCGACACCTTGCGCTTTAAGTTTATGCCTTCGCTTATGTATGAACACAATGCCATAATGTATTCGTTTATTTTCTCGAACGTCGGCTCGTCAAAAGTGTATTATGATGAGGAAGGAAACGAAGTCATTACAAGAAAACCGCCTAATCCCGCAGTCTTCAATTTCCAAAGGAATTACATAGCTTGCAGCAAGTGCTTGCCTAACGGCAGAATGCTTATAGACTGCGTTGCCCAGCCCACGCTTATAAGCAACACCGATCTTTCGGAAGTTAACTTCCAGGACGAAAACGGTAACTATTACTCCGCAGGTCAAAGAAGTCAGATGATGCTCGTCGTGAATAAACCCACCGAGGCAGAGAACGATACGATGAACGAGTTGCTCGACGGAGATACCTCTCTTAATGTAAGTACAGATGATATTAAATCGGCTGAAACTTACGAAATCGATTTGCAGATTTGCGGAGCAATTGCTAAAATTCCCAACGAAAGCTACGTTAAAATCGCACTCGGCTTCCCCGAAGGCTACGGTGCCGATGACGAAGGCGTAACTTTCAAAATTTATCACTACAAACGCAGTGCGGACGGAAAACAAATCGTCGGGGTAGAGGAAATTCCTTGCGTTGTAACCAGGTTCGGTATAGTTGCAACGGTTAAAAGCTTCTCGCCTTTCATGGTTGTAGCGGTAGACGCAGACAAGGCAACAACCAAAAACGTCTATGCAAGCATTGACGGAAACGGCGGCAAACTCAACAATGCCGACGGACAGATCCGGACCTTAAGTGAAGGCGAAAGCTATACCTACACGATTGTGCCCGATGACGGCTATATGATTTATTCTGTTACACTCAATAATAAAATAGTAACGGATAGGGTAGTGGACGGTAAGCTTACTTTGACTTATGACGAACTTGACGCAAATAACGAGCTTGAAATTAAATATATTGCAAATGCGGCAGCAGTGCGTTACGTTGAAAAAAATGTAGTAGAGCCCGTTAAAGTCATAGTCGATACCGACGGTAATACAAGCGTTGTAGAAGGTACGGGCGGCAAGATCGAGCTGGATATTTCCGGACTCACTAACCCCGATGGCGGTACTGACCATACGGCGTTAATCATTGTTTGTGTTGTTGCGGCAGTGGTTGTATTGGGCGCAGCGGTTACAATTATTGCAATTAAAAAACGCCGTGCTAACGCTGATTACGACGATTACGATGACGAAGATGATTATGACGATTAATCAATTATAAACTTAAAGCCCCGCATTTCGCGGGGCTTTATTTTTGCCGAATTAGAAAAATATATAGAAATAGATAGGGTTTAAGCACATAGTAGGTACGGATTATTTTCTTTTCCACGGGCGGTTTTTATCAAGCCAACCGTGCTCTTGCCAATATTTGCAGTCAAGTCCGCCCATTCCGCTTTTTTGAACTTTCTTTTGTATAAATCGGCAAAGCTTAAATTTGATTTTTGTTATAAGCTTTGTACGTGCGGGTTTTGCGTAATTGATTTTTGCGAATTTGCGCGCAAGTTTATTTATATTCTTTGTAAGGCGTTTACGCTTTTTTTCAGAAAGTTTATCCCAAATAATATCGTTCATAAGCGCACTTTTGAATACGCCTATTTTTGATATTCCCCACCAAGATAAGCTGTGCTTAATATCTTTTGCTGTAGATTTGGCGCCCGCACCGAGACATTGGGTAATTATTACGGCACGCTTTCCGAACATTTCGGGGGCGGGTCTATGCGGCATCCAACGATATCCGAAATGGTCAAGCAGTGCTTTCATTGCTCCCGTAGTATGCATAACGTAGGCAGGAGAAGTCATAACTACTAAATCAGCTTCTAAAAGCGATTTTTCAATTGCATTTATGTATGAAAAATCTTTACAAGTATTCTCGCCTTTCATAAAGCAACTTGTGCAGCCTACGCAAAAAGACGGGCAATCTTTCGGCAGATAGTATTCCGTTATCTCGGCTATAGATTTAAACGGCTGCAAAAACTGTTCTTTTAATTTATAGGTTACGCCGTGCTTTTCGGTGCCGTTTATTATTGTTATTTTCATATTTAATTTCCGTTAAATCACGTTTTATTATAGAAAAATTATATCATAACAGCATAGAAAAGGCAAGTATCAAAATATCAAATGGCAAATAGGCGTAG
>CAMWLA010000121.1 GCA_947174975.1 uncultured Clostridia bacterium
AATATATTCTTAAAAATAAATACATAACTCTTACGGTAAATTCTTCGGGTGCGAGTATGGAATCGCTTATCTACCTCGGTGAAGAGAGACTGTGGCAAGGCGGCGAGGAATGGAAGAGCCGCGACGTGGTGATTTTCCCCGTAGTAGGTCACGCCGGCACTTATACCGCAGACGGCGAAAAATACACGCCTTTATCGCACGGAGTTGCAAGGTATTCGGAATTTGCGCTTGTTGACACCACGGAAGACACTCTCGTTTTAGAGCTGTCCTCAAACCCCGTAACAAAGCGCACGTATCCGTACGATTTCGTGCTTACGGTAAAGTATGCGTTAAAGAAGAATACGGTTAAGGTGTCGTACGAGGTAAAATCCAAGGGCGGAAAAATTCCGTTCTATATCGGCAGTCACGCGGGTATGATTACCCCCGGCGGCGAAGCCGTCCTCGAATTCGAAAACGAGGAAGAGCCTACCTTGTACTTTGTCGACAAGAAGGAAGCTATTTGTCTGCAACCCTTTAAAAAGCTTGATATAAATAAAGCGCTGTTTGCAAAATACAAAACTCTTCAATTCGGCGATCTTTCAGGCGGGGATATTCAATTGCACACGACTGACGGCTATACTTATACGTATAAGTCGGATTGCCCGATAGTCGCGCTTTGGAGTAACGAGAAGGGCGGAGATTACACTTGCGTGGAATGTTGGTGGGGTATAAACGACTGCCCCGATTTCCCGAAAGAACTTTCTGAGAAGCCTTTTATTAATTTTACGGATGAAGAGGGTAAAACCTTTGCGTACACATTAACGGTAAGTAAATAATGAACTTATTTGAAAACGACACTATAACGGTGACGGGCAAAAAGCAAGCTTCCGAACACATTATCGGTCGGTATGAAAACTTCGGCTGGCAGCTTACTGAAAAAAAGGAAGATAAGCGGTACGACGATACCGTTCATATGACCTTTACGCGCCCGCACTCCATAGAAAACAAGGACAAGCTTCAGCTTTTGCAAGTGAGGCTTGAAATTGCATATAACAATACCGGCAAGCTTGCTCAAAAAATAGGCAGCCAAGCAACTTTAATTGCCTCGCTGTTTGCGCTCGTTGCAATAGCATTCATTGCCGGCGGCGTTTATCTTATTTTAACCCGCGGGCTGTTGCCGATAATTTTCGGTGCGGTGGCGTGCGCCGGCGGCGCGTTTTTTGCAACGGTCGGCGGAGTATTGGCGGCACGCGTCTATAAAAAGGACAAGCAAAAATATACGCGTTTAATCGAAAATGAAGTACAAAAAATCGAAGATCTTTGCGCGCAGGCAAAGCAGTTGAGAGGTGCGAATGAATAAGAGTAAAAAAGTTTCGCGTTCGCCCGATAATTCGGTTTTAAAGATACGTACCGAAAAAAACGCGTTTTTCGGCACGATAAAGGTTGCAATAGTCGCACTTTTAGTGATTGCACAGCTTGCAATTCAGATTTTCTTGTACTCCGTTTTTGCGTGGGCTTCGGGAATATATTCGTTAATCGCGTTTATCCTCAGCTTAATTTCATGCATATTTTTAATCTCGTCAAACAGAAGTACCGCGTCTAAAGCGGTATGGACGATGATTATTTTGCTTCTGTTCCAAGTAGGGTTTATTCTCTACGTTATGACTAATCCGAAATTCTTTTTCCGTAGACCGAGAAAGCGGTTCAAGCAAGTGTTCGCACGTTCTGAAACGCAGAGAAAGGAATACGACGCACCCGAAATTTCTGACGACAGAGTGAGAGAGGACTGCGAATATTTAAATCGCGTCGGCGGGTTTACGCCCTTTACGGCAACGGAAACACAATATTTTCCGTCGGGCGGTCAGCTTTTCGACGACGTACTTGAAAAAGTCGCCAAGGCGGAAAAATTCGTATTTATCGAGTTTTTTATAATTTCCGACGGGGTACTTCTCGAAAGATTTATAAGTCTTTTGACGGAAAAGGTAAAAGCGGGCGTGGACGTGCGCATTATATACGACGATTTGGGCAGCCGCTCCTTTTCACGCAAAGCTCGCACACGCATTAAAAAAAGCGGAATAAAGCTTATGACGTTTAATAAGCTTGTTCCTATGGTCAACGTGGTTTTGAATATCCGCGACCACAGAAAGATAGTAGTAGTCGACGGTAAATTCGCCTACACGGGCGGGGCTAACCTTGCCGACGAGTACACGAACGAAAGCCGTCTTTACGGCTACTGGAAGGACGAGGGAATCCGCGTAGAGGGCGAAGCGGTTGACGGCTTCACGCTTATGTTCTTGCGCCAGTGGGATTTCTTAACCCGCAAGTTCAGCGACTTCGAACCCTTTTTCAAACACGCGGATAAAAAGGATAATAATTTCGTCACGGTGCCTTTTTCGTGCGGACTTGATAGGGACGTTTTTATCGGTAAGGAGCTGTATTTAAACGTAATCGCAAAGGCGCAGAAAAAGCTGTATTTAATGACGCCGTATCTCGTTCCCGACGACGCAATTTTCAATATGCTTTGCAATAAGGCGCAGTCGGGCTGCGACGTGAGAATAGTGCTTCCCGCAATTCCCGATAAACCCTACGTCTACGTGGTTTCTTTGGACTTTGCCGCAAGGCTTTTGGATAAGGGCGTAAAAATCTATCTTATGCGCGACAGCTTCGTACACAGCAAAATAGTCTATACTGATTACTGCGCTATCGTCGGCTCGATTAATATCGATTTGCGCAGCTTCTATCAGCAGTTTGAAAGCGCGCTGTACACCAACGACGAAAAGGTGCTTAAAGCGGTGGGGCAAGATTTTGAAAATACCTTTGCCGAGTGCGAACCTCTTACGAAGAAGAAAAATAACGCAAAGAATAGGCTTTTGGCTCTTCTTTTGAAAGTAGTTTCGCCGCTTATGTAAATAATAAAAATCGGAGCATTGCTCCGATTTTTTTTTATGCTTGATTAGTGATTAGATAGTCTATCGATAAATTATTAAGATACGGCGCCAAGCCTCAGGCTTGTAAAATTTTCTCAGCGGCGGCGCGCACTTTTTCTCGTAGGTCAAGCGGCTCCAAAACCTTAACCGTTCCGCCGTAGCTTAAAATCTGGTTTACAAGTCCGCCGTCGTCGGGCGCGGTAATTCTTGCAATAAACTTATTCCCGCGCGGCTCTATGTTGTCCATTCCAAGCCAGTCTTCCGCGTCGGGAAGAGTGGCTTTTTCAATTTCAAGCGTAACGTCAACCATCGTCACGGAATTGTAATAGAAGTTCAAATTTATCTCGTCGCGGGTAATTTCCTTTTTTTCAAATGTTTCGCCCGTAAAGCTTGCTTGCTTAATTCTGCCCACCTTAAAGGTGCGGAACGTCTGCTTAGTGTGGCAGAAGGAGTAGATGTACCAAACGTTCTGTTTGAAAATCAGAAAGTACGGGTCAATTACGCGCTTCGAGTGTTCGCCCTCGCGCGATATGTAGTCGATAAGCAAGCTTTTTCTTTCGTTTACCGCAGTTTCGCAGACGCGCATTTTGTCCGAAAATTTCTTGCTGTCGCCCCATGTTCCGCCGTCCACTATGATATTTCCGCAAACGTTCGGGTTTTGCTTATCAAGCTTTTGCTGGCTTTGCAGCTTATCCAAGGCGGAAATTACGCTTTTGTCGGAAACTTGCGAGCTCATTGCATTCAGCGCATTAATAGTGGCGGTGTACTCTTCGCGCGTGAAGTACCACGACGGCAGACGGAAGGTGTCCGCAATAGAAATTCCGCCGTATCTTCCGCGCTGAACGTCTACGGGAACTCCGCATAGGTTCAGCTCGTCGATATATCGGTAAACGCTCCTTTGTGAAATGTCGTAGCGGCTTGCAATCTCTTGCGCGCTGAGCTTACGCTTTGAAAGCAGTAACATCATAATATCTATCATAATCTGATATTTCATAGTTCTTTTTGCGACCTCATTAGAATAAGATAACATAGCGATGTAAAAAATCTAAGATTTTTTTGCACCGCTTACGCGCCGCTGTTTTGCAAAGCAAAACACATCAAAGTTTGAATACGGCGCTCAAAAACCCTTGCAAGCAAGTTTTTTCGCTTGCGTTATAAAATTGTAAAAAAATTTTATCAAATATGACAG
>CAMWLA010000122.1 GCA_947174975.1 uncultured Clostridia bacterium
CGGTAATCCCGAAGAAAAATATTTAAAAACTTTTCATAATATGGGCTATATTGCCGTCGGCGACGTAGCGGCGAAGTTGAACGTTAAATTCAAGAAAAAGGAATGTGAAGCGTTCACTGCCGAAGCAAACGTAGACGGCGAAAAAGTTATACTTGCCCGTCCCGTTACGTATATGAATAACAGCGGAAGGGCGGTTAAACAGCTTTTAGCAAAGTATCGGGCGAATATTTCCGACCTTATAGTTATTTATGACGATTACGATATTGTTAAGGGAGGAATGAGGATACGTCCGTCGGGCAGTGCGGGAACTCATAATGGCATGCGTTCAGTAATTGCCGAGATAGGATCGTCTGATTTTACCCGAATCAGAATAGGTATACGTGATAATGCGGTCAATATCCCGATAATAAATTACGTTCTTTCCGAAGTGAGACGGGAGGACTACGAGCTGTTTATTTCCGTATGCGGAAGGGCGGCTGATGCGGCAATTGCCATTGCAAAAGGTGAAGCCGTTGAAAAGGTAATGACAGATTATAATTTAAACGTTAAGGATTAAATTGAACAAAAACTTTTTCACTTACAAAAGTATGGGGGCGGAATATGCCGCCTTGCAAAACGACATCCGCCTCGGCACGCCGACGGCGGTTTTCGGCATTTCGGATCCTCATAAATATTTTATTGCAACACTTTCCGAATACACAACTTTATATATTACGGCCGATTCTGTTTCTGCAAATAAAGCGTATGAGACAATCAGCGCACTATCCGGTAAAAAGTGTGTGTTATTGCCGTCAAAGGACGAAGTCGTTTTATATAAAGACGCGCTATCGAAAGACGCGCTTTACAGAAGGCTTACTGCAATACACGAAATGTTAAACGGTGCGGAAATAATAGTTTGCAATATCGAGGCGGTAATGCAACTGTTTCCGTCGCAATTGCCGTGTCTGAAATTTTGTGTAGGTAGTGAGTATAATTATCAATCACTTCCGCAAAAGCTTGTAAGTATGGGATATTCCCGCGCGTATTCTGCAGACGGCAAGGGCTCTTTTGCGGTGCGCGGAGATATTCTCGATATTTTTCCCATAAACAGTGAAAATCCGGTAAGAATAGATTTTTTCGGTGATACCGTTGAAAAAATTCGCCCCTACGACGCCGTTAGCGGTGAGAGATTAAAGGAACTGAATGAAGTAACGGTTGTGGGCGCGACCGACGCCGTATTTACTTCAAAGGATGCTGAAACCGTTAAATCCGCTTTGCGCGAAAGTTTGAAAAAATGCCCCGATTCATCTGCTTTTAAGCGCGCAAGCACTATTGCTGATGAAATAAACGTAAAACTTGAAGCCGGCGTTCCGTTTGCCGGTTCGTCGTTTATAATGCCGCTATTCAGTAAAACTTGTACAATTTTTGATTTGCTTGATGGCAATACACAAGTGATTTTCGACGAGTGTAAACTTATAAACGATATATTAAACGGCGTATATAAAGAGCATACCGAACGTGTGCGCGAACTTATCAAGGGCGGTGAGGCGTTAGATTTTTCCGTAAATCAGCTAATTTCGCCGCAAACGGTAATAGAAAAGTTAAAGACTTACCGTACTCTTGCGGTACAGACGTTTACTTCAAGTACTCAATTTTTTCAACCCTTAAAAACGTATAATTTAAAATCTACACCGGCACCGTCGTATCTCAATGCGATTCCTCAGCTTGTGGCGGACTTGAAGTACTGGCTGTCAAACGGTTACAGAATTTTAATATTTACGGGAAATATTCAGCGTTCGGATAAGCTAAATGAAATACTGACCGACGAATATTTTCCCTTATACCCCGTTCCCGATAGGCTAGAAGCGCTTCACGGAGTTTCAATAACTTCCGAGGAAATGCCGCACGGACTTATAATTCACGAAAATAAGTTGGTAATACTCGGAAGTAGCGATTTGTATACTAAAACCGTGCCGAAACGCATTCGTAAGAAGCGCGGCGACGTGTTTACTGCACCAGAAATCGGTGATTACGCAGTACACGAAAAGCATGGCATAGGCAAAATTACAGGTACGAAAAAAATAGAAACGACGGACGGAATAAAGGAATACGTTGCAATCGAGTATAAGGGTGGCGACGTTCTATACGTTCCCGTTGAACAAATGGACGTCTTGTCGAAGTATATCGGCGACAGCAATCCGACGCTTTCAAAGATCGGCGGTGCGGACTTTGACAGAGTGGTAGAAAGGGTAAAAAAATCTATCCGCGCGCTTGCTTTCGATTTGAAAAAATTGTATGCCGAGCGCGGGGAGAAAAAGGGCTATCATTTCCCCGAAAACGAAGTAATGATGCGAGAGTTTGAGGATGCGTTCAGTTATGAGGAAACGTATGACCAACTCGCTTCAATAGAAGAGATTAAGTCGGATATGTGTTCAGACAAAGTAATGGATAGGCTCTTGTGCGGCGACGTAGGATTCGGTAAAACGGAAG
Source organism: uncultured Clostridia bacterium (assembly GCA_947174975.1). GTDB lineage: Bacteria > Bacillota > Clostridia > Christensenellales > Borkfalkiaceae > Coproplasma. Next base: position 2,470 of record CAMWLA010000122.1, read on the forward strand.
TTGCGCTACGCGCGGTTTATCTGTGCATTCTCGGCGGGAAGCAAGCCGCATTGATGTGCCCCGGGACCGTGCTTTCAGAGCAGCATTTCAATACAGCTCTTGAAAGGTTTGAGGATTTTGGCGTGCGCGTTGAAAAACTCAACCGTTTTAAAACGCCTAAGCAGCAAGCGGAAACTTTAAAGCGGCTTGCAAACGGCGATATCGATTTTGTGATAGGTACGCATAGGCTTTTATCCGAAGACGTTAAATTTTACGATTTGGGTTTGCTCGTTCTTGACGAAGAGCAGCGTTTCGGCGTTGAACATAAGGAAAAAATAAAACATATTAAAAGCGACGTAGACTGTCTGACAATGACGGCTACGCCGATACCGCGCACGCTGCATATGTCTCTTGCGGGAATTAGGGACATAAGCACGATAAATACTCCGCCCCAGAAGCGATTGCCCGTGCAGACTTACGTAGTCGAAGAAACCGAAACGCTTATCCGCGATGCTTGTATAAAGGAGCTTTCGCGCGGCGGACAGGTATTCATTCTATACAACAGGGTTGAAACGATTTCCGCGTTTGCCGGAAGAATTGCAGAGATTATTCCGGAAGGAAAAGTTTGCTACGCTCACGGCAGAATGGATAGGGACACGCTTGAAAATAGCGTATTTTCATTTTACCGCGGGGATAAAAACATCTTAGTTACGACTACCATAATCGAAAACGGTATCGATTTACCGAATGCAAATACGATTATCGTTATCGACGCCGACAGACTCGGAATTTCACAGCTTTATCAGCTTCGAGGACGAGTAGGAAGAGGCTCTCGTCTTGCGAATGCATACTTTATGTTCAAACCGCAAAAGGTGCTCACATCCGACGCAGCCGAAAGATTAAAAGCGATTATGCAGTTTACAGAACTCGGCTCCGGCTTTAAACTTGCTTTGCGCGACCTTGAAATACGCGGAGCGGGTAACGTTCTCGGTGCGGAACAGCACGGTCATATGGATAAAGTTGGATACGAATTGTACTCTAAACTTCTTAAAGAAGAGCTTACCGGTGAAAATCAGTTTGCGGCGGAGCTTGAAATTAAAGCAACCGCTTATATCCCAGAAGCGTATATCGAGTCCAGTGCGGGCAGAATGGACTGCTATAAGCAAATTGCCGAAATTCGCACTGTAGACGACTATAAGAGGGTATGTCTGTCTATCGAGGATAATTACGGACCGATGCCGGGCGAGGTGTTAAATCTCTTGATTATCGCCGTATTGAAGTCCTTGGCGACGAAGTTTAACGTTAAAAAGATAGGGGTGGACAGTAACGAGGGATCGTTAGAGTTGCCGTCGATTAATTCATTGAAAAACGTCGGGCTTAAAGCGGCATTGGACAAATATTCGGACAGAACTTCGCTTTCCATGGCTAAAGCTCCGCTTGTAATATTCCGTCCGCATTCAAATCCCGCAAAAACTATGCTTGACATGACAAAATTTTTAAAATTTGCATTAAGTTTTGCTTAAATTAATGCAAAATGATTTGCTTAAATCGTTTAGATATTATAT
>CAMWLA010000123.1 GCA_947174975.1 uncultured Clostridia bacterium
TGTGTACGCTTGCCTTTTCCGCTTGCGGAGATACGGAAAAGCCTCATACCCATACGTATGACAAACAAATTGCGGAAGAACAGTTTATAAAAAGCGAAGCGACTTGTACTCAGAAAGCCGTGTATTACTTTTCTTGTGAATGCGGAGAAAAGGGCGAAGAAACTTTCGAGTACGGTCAGTTAAAAGCCCATACTTTCGATAAAAAAGTCGTTGAAGATAAGTATTTGGAAAGTGCGGCAACTGCCTATACTAAAGCAGTATATTATTTTTCTTGCGAGTGCGGTGAAATGGGCGAAGAGACGTTCGAGTACGGCGACGTTCTGCCTCCGACCGAAGGTTTGGAATACGTGCTTAACGACGGCGGCGGAAGCTACAGCCTTAAAGGAATCGGCACGGCAACAGATAACGATATCATTATCGCTTCCGAAATCGACGGTAAGCCGGTCATTGCTATCGGCGAGCGGGCGTTTGAAGATAATAAAAATATAACGAGCGTAAGCATACCCGACAGTATCGAAAGAATAGGAAGCCTTGCGTTCAGAGCTTGTCAGAACCTTTTAAAGCTAGAGATACCCGCAAGCGTTGAAGTCATCGGTGATTCCGCGTTCGAGCGGTGCTCGGCTTTGCGTTCTATTACCGTAGATAAAGACAACCCTAAATTTAAGAACGAAAATAATTGTCTGCTTACAAAGAACGGTGAAACCTTAAAATTGGGCTGTTACACAAGCGTCATTCCGGAAGGCGTCAAGACGATAGGAATCGGTGCGTTCGAGGGGTGCAGCGCGCTGACCGAAATAGTTATTCCCGACAGCGTAAAGACTATTGCATTCCGTGCGTTTTATAATTGCGAAAAGCTGAAAAGCATTAATATCCCCGACAGCGTTGAAACGATAGGGCAGTATGCCTTTACGTATTGCACTGCATTGGAGTCCGTTAATTTATCGAATAGTATTACGTTGATAAATAACGACGTGTTTTACGGCTGCAAAAATCTGACGAGTATCACTATTCCCGAAGGTGTTGAAAGTATCAGGGACGACGCTTTTGCGTATAGTGGTTTGGTAAGTATCAGTATTCCCGCAAGCGTAACGAGTATCGGTAGAAACACCTTCCAATGGTGTGTGGACCTCATTGATATAAATTACAGAGGAACTGTAGAGCAGTGGGGCGAAATTTCACTGGGAAATAACTGGAATCAGTACACGGACGATTATACCGTGACTTGTTCGGACGGAAAAATAAATAAATATTAAAATAGAACGGGGTGCGTTATCACCCCGCTTTTATTATTTGAATAAGTTTTTTATCATTGTATTGACATATAGGATAGGAACTATCGCAATTTTATCTGCAAATTTTGCAATCGACTTCATATTTTTTGCGGGGACAAGCACTTTTTTAAAGCCCATTTTAACACATTCGGAAACGCGTTTTTCGCAGTACGAAACCGCGCGGACTTCACCGGTAAGGCCTACTTCGCCGAACACCGCGGTATATTTGTCTATCGGTTTTCCGAAATATGCCGAGGCAAGTGCGGCGCATACCGCCAAGTCGCAAGACGGTTCGTTAAGCTTTATTCCGCCCATTGCGTTTACGTAAACGTCGGACGAGCCGAGGTTAAGTCCGCACCGCTTTTCAAGTACTGCAATGAGTAGGACAAGCTTGTTATAATCGATGCCCAACGGCATTCTTCGCGGCATACCGAATGGAGTTTTTGAAATAAGCGTCTGAATTTCCACGTTCATACATCTTGCGCCAGTCTGCGCGGGTGTAACTGCCGAACCGGGTTCTTCGCCGCGGCTTTCGGAAAGGAACACGCCCGAATAATCTGTTACGGGTATAATTCCCTCGCCGGTCATTTCAAATACGCCGACCTCTTGAACGTTGCCGAATCTGTTTTTGACTGCGCGCAGAATTCTGAAATTTTCTTGGTTTTCGCCCTCGAAGTAGAGGACGGTATCCATAATATGCTCTAATACCTTAGGGCCGGCAAGTGCGCCCTCTTTGGTTACGTGGCCTACGATAAAGAAAGTAATGCCGCGGCTCTTTGCAATGCGCATAAGTTTTGCGGCGCATTCTCTCACTTGTCCGACCGAACCCGAGGAAGAGGAAAGCTCCTCTGTGTACACGGCTTGAATCGAGTCGATAACGCAGTATTTCACGTCGTCGAGGTTGTTTTCCAAATTATCTATGCAAGTTTCGTTTACTATGTACAAATTATCGGGGTTAAGCTTAAGTCTGTCCGCACGGAGTTTTACTTGCGAACAGCTTTCCTCCGCGGAAAAATACAGAACTTTATTTTCTTTTGACAGATATGAAGCGATCTGCGTTAGCAGCGTTGATTTACCTATACCGGGATCGCCGCCGATAAGCACTAAAGAGCCGGTAACTATGCCTCCGCCGAGTACTGTATCGAATTCCGAAATTCCCGAAGAGGTACGCTGATATTTTTCAAAAGTAACGTCCGCAAGCTTCTGCGCTTTTGTAACGCTCGTCACGCTTCTCGTAGGCAAATCGAGCGCGGGCTTTACAATTTCTTCAACCATAGTGTTGAATTTCCCGCAAGAAGGGCATCTGCCCAGCCAGCGCGCGCTGGAAGCTCCGCATTCACTACATACGAATTCAGTTGTCGTTTTCGTCTGTTTAGCCATAATTATACCTCTTTAAGCGTTGCAATAGCGTACGCGCAAATTCCCAGTTTTTCGCCGACGAAGCCCAAGCCCTCGCAAGTGCCCGCGCCGACGGCGATATCGTCCTCCGAAATTCCCAGAACGGAAGCAAGGTTTTTCTTGATATCTGAAATATGATTTTTAAGCTTGGGTTTTTCGGCTTGCAAGCTTGCGGATATGTTCAGCGGAGCATATCCTTTTTGCTTTAATATCTTAACTACTTGTTTCAGCATTTCAAGGCTGTCGGCGTTTTTGTATCTATCGTCGGTGTCGGGGAAATAGTGCCCTATGTCGTTAAGCCCGCCCGCTGACAGCAGCGCGTCCATTACCGCATGAATGAGTACGTCACCGTCGCTGTGCGCGATAAGTTTTCGGTCGCAGTCGATTTTAACCCCGCCGAGAGTTACAAAGGTTCCTTCGCCGAACATATGAACGTCAATTCCGAAACCGACTCTTCCCGATGAATAGGCGGGAAGAAGAGGGGTATCGAAGTCTGTTTTATAGGTAAGCTTTTTATTCGCGGCTTCGCCGTCAATGAGAACGGGCGCAGCGATAAACGCGCCGTATACCGCGCTGTCGTCGGTGTAAGAATTATTGCCCGCAAGCGCGTAAGCTTTTTTAATATCATTGGTATAAAACCCTTGCGGGGTCTGAATTAAAAATACCTTGTTTCTGTCAAGCCGCTTGTTTTCGTCCGCGTAAACTACGGTGTCGGTTGCGTTTACGGCGCAAATCGCGCTGCGGTTTTTCTTAACGCCCTCAATACAGTCTAAAATAAGCTTTTTTGTCAGATACGGGCGTGCGCCGTCGTGAATAAGCACGATATCGCCGGTAACCGAGTCAAGCGCTTTTTTAACGCTTTCGGTACGCGTCTGCCCGCCGACAACTACTTTAAAGCCGAAGGGGGAGGCAAGCGCGGAAATCTCCTCAAAATCGTCTGCCGACGAGGTAACTATAACTTCGCTTATTTCGGGCATATTAAATTTTTTAAGCGTGTGCCAAAGCGCGGGCGCGCCGTGGAGGGGGGCAAGCAGTTTGTTCTTTCCAAAGCCCGCCCGCTCGCCTTTGCCCGCGGCACAGATTATTGCACTAATTTTCATCTTGTATTATCTCGTATAATGACGAGGCCTCGTCCTTTTTTACGGTTTCCTTTATTTCCTTAATAACAAATTTCAACCCGCCGTTTGTGTAGGTAATCTCTACCGTATCGCCCACCTTAATCTGATGTGCGGGTTTTACTTCCTTGCCATTGACGGCGACCTTTCCCATAC
>CAMWLA010000124.1 GCA_947174975.1 uncultured Clostridia bacterium
TCAAACCACCCCATTTTTAATTGACACTATTATATAATATATTACATAATTTGTCAACTGTTAACATTTAGAAAAGATATCAATATAAAACTACTTAATTGCTGTAATATTAAAAGCCTTCGCTTGAAGCGAAGGCTTTTATCAGTTGAAATCTACTACACCGGTATCGGTGTGATAGAGTGCGCCCAAAATACGCAGACCGTCCGACTTTTTTAAAAGATTTTCAATTTTTGAAACACTTTGCTTTATGTTAAGAATACTTGCCTTAACCGCGTCGGTTTCATCTCCGACAGCGCGCCTTATTTCGTCGGTGATAAATTTTACGTAACCGCCGTTCTGCTTCAATGACGCGCCAACGGCACCGCACAGCGTATGTCCTAAAACGACGACCAATTTACAACCCAAATGTTCGACGGCGTATTCAATACTGCCCAACTGGTGATTGTCTATTACGTTGCCGGCAACACGGATTACAAATAAGTCGCCTATCCCCGCAGAGAAAATACATTCGGGAATTACTCTCGAATCTGAACAACTGACAATAACGGCATACGGTTTTTGTCCGTGTTCGCTAGTAAACAAGCGTTTTTCGATTGATACGTCGCCGCAAGCCGTCTTTGAATTTATGTAGATTTCATTCCCATCTTTCAGACGTTTCAATGCGGTTGAAGCCGAAACATACTCTTCTTTCATAATAAAACTCCGTTTAAAAAAAATTATTGCCCGAGGCAAGCCTCGGGCAATATAATTACTTACTTTTTCGTGGTCTTTGCTTTTACCGTAGCTTTTTTAGCCGCAGTTGCTTTTGCAGCGGGCTTCTTTGCGGGAGCCTTTGCAGCAGTTTTCTTTGCCGCAGTTGCTTTTGCAGCGGGCTTTGCAGGTGCTTCCGCGGGAGCATTAGCCTTCTTAAGCTTAATTGCAGCTTGTGCAGCAGCAAGACGTGCGATAGGTACGCGGTAAGGCGAGCATGAAACGTAATCAAGTCCGATGCTGTTGCAGAACTCGATGGACGAAGGATCGCCGCCGTGTTCGCCGCAGATACCAACGTGAAGGGTATTTCTTGCGCCCTTGCCAAGCTTAACAGCCATATCCATAAGCTTGCCTACGCCCGTGGTATCAAGACGAGCGAACGGGTCGCTTTCATAAATCTTGTTGCCGTAGTACGAAGGCAAGAATTTGCCGGCGTCGTCACGCGAGAAACCGAAGGTCATCTGCGTTAAATCGTTGGTACCGAAGCAGAAGAATTCAGCTTCCTTTGCAATATCGTCTGCGGTGAGTGCAGCACGGGGAATTTCAATCATAGTGCCGACTTCATACTTAAGCTGAACGCCCGCGTCTGCAATAACCTTGTCAGCCGTTTCAACGACAACCTTTTTAACGTAAGCAAGCTCTTTAACTTCGCCTACCAAAGGAATCATAATTTCGGGTTTAACGTTCCAGTCGGGATGCTTCTTCCAAACGTTGATAGCAGCCTTAATTACCGCCTTTGTCTGCATAACTGCGATTTCGGGATACGTTACCGTAAGACGGCAGCCGCGGTGACCCATCATGGGGTTGAATTCGTGAAGGCTTGCAATAATCTGTTCGATTACGGGAACCTTTTTGCGCTGGGTCTTTGCAAGAGCCTTGATATCTTTGGGATCGGTGGGAACGAACTCATGAAGAGGCGGGTCAAGGAAACGAATAGTTACGGGCTGACCTTCCAAAGCTTCCATAAGTCCTTCGAAGTCTTTCTGCTGCATAGGCTCGATTTTAGCAAGCGCAGCTTCTCTCTCTGCAACCGTGTCGGAGCAAATCATTTCTCTGAATGCGCCGATTCTTGCGGGATCGAAGAACATATGCTCTGTACGGCAAAGACCGATGCCTTGTGCGCCGAATGCAGCTGCTTGCTTAGCATCTTTGGGAGTATCTGCGTTCGTTCTTACGCCCATAGTCTTATATTTATCTGCAAGAGCCATTATTCTGCCGAAGTAGCCCGAGTTGGGATCTGCGGGTACCGTAGGGATAAGGCAGTCGTAAATGTTACCCGTCGAACCGTCGAGCGAGATAACGTCGCCTTCCTTGAATACCTTGCCCTTAAGAGTGAAGCGTTTCTTCTCCTCTTCCATCTTTATGTCGCCGCAGCCGGATACGCAGCACGTTCCCATACCGCGCGCAACAACTGCCGCGTGAGAGGTCTGTCCGCCGCGAACGGTCAGAATACCTTGTGCAAACTTCATACCCTCGATATCTTCGGGTGAAGTTTCAAGACGAACGAGAACAACCTTCTTGCCCTTCTTGCCTTCGGTAACCGCGTCTTCTGCAGTGAATACGATTGAACCGGCAGCAGCGCCGGGGGAAGCTGCAATACCCTTACCTATAACGTTGTTTTTGTTAGCGGCTTCAAGCGCCTTGTTGTCAAACTGGGGATGTAAAAGCATATCGAGAGATTTTGCGTCAATCTGCATTAACGCTTCTTCTTCTGTGATCATGCCTTCGTCAATTAAATCGCATGCAATTTTAATTGCTGCGGCAGCCGTACGCTTACCGTTACGGGTCTGAAGCATGTACAGCTTTTCGTTCTCAACGGTGAATTCCATATCCTGCATATCGCGGTAATGGTTTTCGAGAATTTTGCATACGTCGAGGAACTGATTATATACGTCGGGGAAAATTTCCGCCATCTTTGCGATGGGCATCGGGGTACGAACGCCGGCAACGACGTCTTCTCCTTGAGCGTTGGTCAAGAATTCGCCCATAAGTCCCTTTTCGCCGGTTGCGGGGTTACGCGTGAATGCAACGCCCGTTCCGCAATTATCGCCCATATTACCGAACGCCATCATCTGTACGTTTACGGCAGTACCCCAAGAATAGGGAATGTCGTGGTCCATACGGTAGACGTTTGCACGGGGGTTGTCCCAAGAACGGAATACGGCTTTTACCGCTTCGAAGAGCTGTTCTTTCGGATCGTCGGGGAAGTCTTTGCCGAGCTGCTTTTTGTACTCTGCTTTGAACTGGTTAGCAAGAGTCTTTAAGTCGTCGGCGTTGAGTTCAACGTCCTGATGAACGTGCTTCTTCGCTTTCATTTCGTCGATGAGCTTTTCGAAATATTTCTTGCCGACTTCCATAACGACGTCGGAGAACATCTGAATAAATCTTCTGTAACAGTCCCAAGCCCAACGGGGATTACCCGATTTTGCTGCGATAGTGTTAACTACGTCTTCATTAAGTCCGAGGTTGAGGATAGTATCCATCATACCGGGCATGGACGCCCTTGCGCCCGAACGAACAGATACGAGCAGCGGGTTTTCCTTGTCGCCGAATTTTTTGCCGCATACCTTTTCCATTTTGGCGATATACGTCATAATTTCCTTCTGAATGTCGTCGTTGATTTTACGACCGTCTTCGTAGTACTGTGTACAAGCTTCGGTTGAAATCGTAAAGCCTTGAGGTACGGGAAGACCGATTTTTGTCATTTCAGCGAGGTTAGCGCCCTTGCCGCCCAAAAGTTCGCGCATGCTTGCGTCGCCTTCTGAAAAGAGGTAGCAATACTTCTTTGCCATTAGAAAATTCCTCCAAAAAATTAAATATTTATTAACTATATTATTTTAATATAAAAGGTAAATTTTAGCAAGTGTTTGAGCGTGATTTGATAAATTTTTTTCGATTACAAAAAAACCGACGGGAAAGATAACGCTTCAAAGGAATTTCCCTGTAGTAAACTAATAGCCCACTGCCTTCGCAAGCGAAGTCAGTGGGCTATACTTTTTGGTATTTAAATATAGGATTACAAATTGAAATTTAGAAACTAAATCTTAACTTTAACCACCTTAATTCCCGATGTGCTTATTGCATTTTCCGTTCCGCAATAAACGATATTTCCAAACTTTTCATCGTTTTCAATTTTAACTAATGAATTATAATTAGTGTGATTTTCTTCTAAAAGATTATAATTAAGC
>CAMWLA010000125.1 GCA_947174975.1 uncultured Clostridia bacterium
AGGTATGACGCTGTTGCTTTTCAGCGCGCTTATCCTTTTGATGCTTTTTACCGGTAGCAGTGTTTTTGCCGGAATAGGTAAGGCGATTTGCACTTTTATGTACGGTACGTTTGGATATGGGTCGCTTTTAATTGTCGGATTGATTGCTTATCTTGGTGAGTGGTTAATATTCGGAAAAAAGATAAAAGTTTCTTTTAAAACCGCGCTTTTAATCAGCCTTACTGCGTTATCTGCTTTTCTGCTTTTTCACGCTGCAACAAGTAGAAATATAACGTTGGAAAGCTACGGCAGATATATTTCCGGCTGTTATAGCAATGCGGCAAAGGGATTTTCCGGATATACTTTTGGCGGTGTTATTTCTGCTATAATCGTTTATCCCATTGCAAAAATCGCTACTTTTGTCGGCGCTTATGTCATATTTTCTCTGCTGGTTATAATAAGCGGATATTTCTTGTTCGTAAATTTCAAAAATAGACGTAGAATGCCGAAAGGTTATTCTAACGCCATCCGCAGTGATGATACGCGCAATTTAGCCGAGTATGAAGCTGTGAATGAAAAAGCTACAGTCGGAGAAACTGTAACTCCGGTTCAACAGACTGCTGCGCCGATAATAAAGGTCGACGTCCGTACCCGCGCACAAGCGGAGGAGGACAATAATCCTTATTCGCAAAAAAATCTCGGAAGAAAAATCTTGTTCGCAAAGGGAGAATTTGACGCAGAAAGTTATAAGAGAAATATGATTTTTAATGAAAAGTCATACTTCAACCGTCCGCAGACAAGCGAACAAGATTATCTCAGTAATTTTTACAGTGGTAAGTCAAGTTCGATTCCTAAGCAGTCGTACGGGACAAGTTATCAAGAAGACGTGCTAAATCAGCCCGTTTCTTCGGCTCCGTCACATTACGTTTACGGAGATAAACCCGTCGATAAGCTTAACGATTACGAGCAAGTGTCCGGCGGAACGTTCCCTACCCAAAATAGCGACAGCGTGCTTGAACGCAAGGTTTCTGAAATTAATCATAGTGAGCCCGTAGTAGCACGTGAAGAAAAACCCGCTAAACCAGAACCTATAATTACAGACAATGCTTACAAAGTGGAAAACGTTCGCAAAGAAGAGCCTCGTGTTGAAATCGAACCGCCAATCAGCGATTTGCGCAACCGTTCGGTAGATGAGCCTTCCGTTAATGAGATGCGCAACCGTTCGGCGGATGAACCGCAAGAGAGCGATACGAATGACGAACCTATCTCTATGTATAAGTTGTTTGGCAGCTCCCCGCGCGGGGAAAATCGTGTGGAACCCGATATTTCACGTTTATCCTCAAGGCGTCAAGAATTAAGTAATGCTAATCTGTTTGACGACGACAAAGACGATGATGACGATTTCTCCGAATTAGATCAAGAGGAGCCGCGCGCAACGGGTCGCATTTCAATGGATGAGATAAAGCTTCCGGAAGAAAGGCGTTCAATTCGTGAAGTCAGCGTAAGCCGAACACCTCAACCTATCCAAAATGAAGAAAAAGCGGTTCAAGAAGAGAAGCCCAAACACGTTTGGAAAAAATATATAAGACCGGGTCTTGATTTGCTTGACGATTATCCCGAACACAGTAACGTGAATGCGGCAGAAATTGAAGACAATAAAACGACTATCGTTGAAACGCTTTTGAGATTTAAAATCGAAAGTGAAGTTGCAAATGTAATAATCGGACCCGCCGTTACGCGTTATGACGTTGTAATTGCGGATAAGACGAAGACTATGCAATCGGTAAAATATAAAGAAGCTATTGCAATGGCGCTTATGAAAGATAACGTTACGGCTTATCTTAATTTCTCTAAAGGCGCGCTGTCAATAGAAGTTCCGAATAATACGCGAACGATTGTCGGACTTAAAAGTATGCTTGCAAGCCCTAAATTTATTAATTGCAAGCCAAACTCAATTACTTTTGCACTCGGCAAAAATGTTGAAGGCGAGGCGGTATGTTCGGATATAACAAAAATGCCCCATCTGCTTATTGCCGGTACTACTGGTAGTGGTAAAAGTATTTGTTTAAGCGCACTTATTATAAGTTTACTTTATAAATACGGTCCCGAAGAACTAAGATTTATTCTTGTCGACCCCAAACAAGTCGAGTTCATTTCTTACGATAAGCTTCCTCACCTTATGATAAACGAGATTATTTATGAGGTTGATAAGGCAATTAAAGCACTTAACTGGGCAATAAAAGAAATGGAGCGAAGATATTCACTTTTCAAGGAAATGACAGAGAAGGGAATAGCGACAAAAAATCTTGACGAATACAATGCGCATTTGCCCGAAGGGGAAGAACGGCTTCCTAAAATTGTTATAATTTTGGATGAGTTCGGCGATTTAATGTTGCAAGCAAAGAAGGATATCGAAGGCAGAATTATCAAGCTTGTTCAAAAAGCCCGTGCTTGCGGAATTCACCTCATTCTTGCAACCCAGCGTCCGTCGGTTGACTGTATAACGGGTCTCATTAAGTCAAACTTACCCACAAGAATCGGCTTTAAAGTCAATTCGTTTGACGACGCGCGTACGATATTCGATATCGGCGGTGCGGAAAAGCTTTTAGGTAAAGGCGATATGTATTTCCGTTCGGCTGAAAGTCCCGATTTGGCGCGTATACAAGGTTGTTTTATCGATACGCATGAAGTTCAGCGTGTAACCGATTTCGTAAAAGCGCATAACGAAACGTATTTTGATCAGTCCGTTTCCGATTTTATTAATACCGTAGAAGTCGAAGAAACTTCAAGCTCAATGTCCGGTGACGAAAATTCCGGTGACGGTGCCGATATAAAAATTGACGATACTTATATAAAAGCATTGCATTATTGTGTAACTTCTAATCAAGCATCCGTTTCAATGATTCAGCGTAGATTCCCCGTCGGATATATCAAGGCTTGTAAAATTATTGACTGGATGGAGAATATGAATTACGTTACCCAATCGGAAGGCTCAAAACCGAGAAAAGTGCTCTTATCAAAAGAAGAGTTCCTAAATACTTACGGAGAAGTTGATGATTGATTTTTCACAAAAGAAATTCGGGTTAATTTCACTCGGCTGCGATAAAAACCGTGTGGATTCTGAAAAACTTTTGTCAATAATTAAAGAAAGAGGATGCGTTGTCACTTCCGATATTGAGCAAGCACAGATTCTGATCGTAAATACTTGCGCCTTTTTAAACGAATCACGCAAGGAAGCGGTATATACTGCGATAGACTGTGCAAGTTATAAAAACGGTAACTTGGAAAAGCTTGTAGTAACCGGTTGTTTACCGCAAAAGTATATTTCTGAAACTTTCGATTCACTTACAGAAGCCGATGTTTTTTTAGGAACCAACGACTACGATAAATTTTTTGAAGCGTTGGAAAAAACTTATGCGGGCGACCGTGTAAATTACGTTGGGCGTGGTGGTGAAAAATATTGTGTAAACCGTGTATTGACGACGCCTCAACACTATGCATACCTTAAAATCGCGGACGGATGCAACAATCACTGTACGTATTGCCTTATACCGAAAATTCGTGGTGAATACGTAAGTTATCCTATGGAAACGCTTGTTGCGGAAGCTGAAAGTCTGGGAGAGGTTTCTGAACTTATTCTCGTTGCGCAAGACGTAACGAGATACGGCGTTGATTTGTACTGTCAAAAAAAATTAACAGAACTGTTAACTAAGCTTACGCAGCTTGAAAATATAAAAAGTGTAAGATTGCTTTACTGTTATCCCGAAATGATTGACGACAATTTAATTTCTGCGATTAGGGATAACGAGAAGATAATAAAATATCTTGATATTCCTTTGCAGCATAGTGAAGACAGAATTCTTAAACTTATGAATAGAAAAGGTAGCCGAAAAAGCTATCTTGAACTTATTAAAAAGTTAAGAGAAAATATTCCTAACATAGCGC
>CAMWLA010000126.1 GCA_947174975.1 uncultured Clostridia bacterium
ATGATTTACAAGGGCGACCATTACCGCTATATAGTAAGGACGGAAGAGAACGAAGAGGACTACGTGTTTTCTTGCCCCGACCTTTGGAACACGGGGGATATGGTTGGGTTAATTATACCCGCAGATAAAATTAAGATGAAGTTAAAGGTTAAAAATGACTAAGCTCAGATTTTCGAGAAAACAGCTGTGCATACCGTACGCCGTGTTTTTAATACTCTTCGTGATAGCTCCGCTTATCGTAATTCTGTATTACGCGTTCACTAACGGCGAGGGTAAGTTTTCGTTTTCCAATTTTTCGAATTTCTTTACAAGCACGAATACGTTGGGCACGCTTTTCTACTCTTTCGGGCTTGCGATAGTTACAACGCTCGTATGTCTTATTATCGCGTACCCCACGGCATATATCCTTGCGAGAAGCAACATAAAGAAGAAATACGTGCTGTTAATGCTGTTCGTTCTGCCCATGTGGATAAACTTTACGTTGCGTATTACCGCGCTTAAAGAAATACTTTCCGTTCTGGAAGGAAACATATCAAAGTATCCTTTCTTGAATTCGGTTATAGGCATGACGTACGACTTTTTGCCGTTCATGCTGCTGCCGCTGTATACTTCGCTTCAGAAGATGGATAACAGCCTTTTGGAAGCGGCGTCGGACTTGGGCGCGAATAGGGTTACCGTATTTTTAAGGGTGACGCTTCCGTTGTCCGTTCCCGGAATAATTTCGGGCATGACTATGGTGCTTCTGCCGTCCATGACCAACTACGTGGTTTTGGATATGCTTTACAACAGCGAGTATATAATGGGCAGCTTGATAGGCAGTTACTTCTCTGCGTACGACTGGCACAACGGCTCTATGATTTCGCTCGTACTGCTTGTAATAATATTTATCGTGACGCTCGTCACCAACCGTTTTTCGGACAAGGAAGCGAATACGAGGGGGAGTATGCTATGACGAAAAAAGTTTTAAGATACGGCTGGCTTGTATTGGTTCTCTTATTTATCTATATCCCTATTCTCGTGCTTGCGGTTTACAGCTTTACGAACGCAACCACCGTCGGAGGCGGAACGGGCGGGTTTTCATTTAAGAATTACGCCAACTTGTTTAAAAACGACGAAATGCGCAGCATGATTTTCGGAACGGTTGCCCTTGCAATTATCTGCGCGGCAATTGCCACCGTGCTTGCGACTTTGGGGGCGATAGGCTCGTTCTATTCAAAGAGAGTTACCAAATCTCTTATTAACACGCTCAACCAGGTCCCCGTCGTTAACGCGGACATAGTTACGGGTTTTTCTATCTGTATTCTTTTAATAGTAATTTTAAGAGTCGATAAAAATACCTATATCCCGCTCGGCTTAGGTCACATAGTATTGACCGCGCCGTTCGCGTATCTTTCGATTTTACCCAAATTAAAGCAGATGGATAACAGCCTATACGAGGCGGCGCTCGACTTGGGCGCAACGCCCGCGCAAGCTCTGTTCAAAGTTGTTTTACCCCAGCTTATCCCGGGGATATTGTCGGGTTTTATGCTTGCGGTAACGCTGTCTCTTGACGATTATTTTGTAACTACGTACACGAAGCCCTCGACGTTCGACACGATAAGCACCTACGTCGTAAACGCGACGCGCGGTTCGCAGACGGAAACCAAAACCGCACTGTGGGCGCTGTCAACTCTTATATTCCTTTTGGTCGTTGCGTTCGTAGTCGTAATGAACGTCCTTTCAAGCAGAAAGAGGAGGGAGCGCGTATGAAAAAGTTTTTAGCCGTTTTATCGGCGTTAACGCTTACCGCGTTATGTGTTCCCTTTGCGGGCTGTTCCGAAGAGGGCGGCGAGGTTATAACCCTCCGCGTCAGCAGCTGGGAAGAGTATATCGACCTCGGCGGCTGGGACGAGGCTATCGATCTGGATAGCGGTGATATTATCGGCGTTAATTCTATGGTCGACGACTTCACCGAATGGTTTAATCAAACGCACGACTATAAAGTAAAAGTCGAATACTCAACTTTCGGAACGAACGAAGATTTGTACAACAGACTGAGTCTCGGCGATAAGTACGATTTGGTATGCCCCTCGGAATATATGCTTATGAAGCTTATTGCGGAGGGCAACTGCGTTGACTACACCGACGCGTTCTGGAACAAGTCAAACGAAGAAAATTATTACGCGAATAAGGTTTCCGGCTATATCGACGGAGAGGACGACAGCGTGTTCAAGAATATCCGTTTTAAGGATAACGAGGGCAAGTACGTCGATCTTCACAAGAAAGCCGCGTGCTATATGTGGGGCACGCTCGGGCTTGTATATAACCCCGAAAAGCTTGACGATATTTCCGACGTGGCGTCTTGGTCGATGCTTAAAAACGAAAAGTACGCAAGACAGGTTACCATAAAGGACAACGTGCGCGACGCGTATTTTGCAACCCTCGGAATTATTAACGCCGACAAGCTGGAAGGTGCAACACACGCCGAGCTCAGCGCGCTTATGAACGCGACGGATTCCGAGACGATAGAGCTTGCGGAAGATATGCTTAAAAATATCAAGAACAACGTATATTCCTTTGAAACCGATTCGGGCAAGGCGGATATGGTAACGGGCAAGGTTATCGCAAACGAGCAGTGGTCGGGCGACGCCGTTTACATTATGGATTCGGCCGACGAGGACGGCACCGAGCTGTGGTATTCCGTTCCCGAAGAATGTACCAACATATGGTTTGACGGTTGGCTCAAACTTAAAAACGGAATAGACTGGACGAGGCAGCGGCACGAGGTTGCGGAAGCGTTCGTAAACTTTTTATCCCGCCCCGAAAACGCGATAAGAAATATGAACTATATCGGTTATACATCGTCGATTGCGGACGAAAAGGTTTTCGAGTATATGGAATGGAATTACGGCGCGGACGAGGACGCGGACCCGGAAGATATCTTCAACTACGATTTAAGTTACTTCTTCGGCGATGGAGCTTCGCTTACGGTAGATAAAGAAAATTTCGAATTTGAAGAGGACGGAACGATAAATAGGGGCAGACAGCTGTTCGCACAGTATCCCCCCGCAAACGTAAAAGAGCGCGGCGTCGTAATGCTTGATTTCGGCGACAAGCTTTCCGAAATAAATCAGATGTGGATAAACGTGCGCTGTCCCGACTTGAAGGACGTTTCCCCCGCAGTATGGGGCGTCGTAGGCAGCATCGCGGGAGTATCGGCGATAGCGGTTTGTCTGTACGTATTCAGATATAAGCTGTTTGTAAATTACCGCCCCAAGAAGGGCTACGAAAAGGTAGAAAAATGATTATCGATGAAGAGAAAATTATAAAGGACGGCAGCGAAATAGTTCTTCGTTGTGCGCGTGCCGACGAAGCCGAAATGGTTTTGGACGGATATATAAAGGTTAGCGGCGAAACGCGCTTTTTAGTGGGTGAACCCGACGAAATTAAATTAACCGTTGAACAGGAAAGGGAGTTTATCGACGGCAGCAATACGAACGATAAAAAACTGTTGCTTTTGGCGTTCGTCGACGGACGGTATGCGGGCAATTGCCGTTTTGAAGGTAAAACAGCAACCCGCAAATTTGCGCACCGCGCGTCGCTCGGGATAGCGCTTTTTCAAGAATTCACGGGTAGGGGCTTAGGCGGAATAATGCTTGAAAAGCTGCTTGCCGTGGCAAAGGAAAAGGGATACGAACAGATGGAGCTTACTGTGTATTCCGGAAATATCCGTGCGCGCAAGCTTTACAAAAGGCTGGGCTTTAAGGAGTGCGGAGCAATACCCGCAGCGGTAAAGTTCCCCGACGGCACAAGCTTTGACGAAATTCTTATGTATAAAAAATTATAATAAATGCGCGGGGCGGTCAATGCGACCGCCCCGCAAGTTTGACTTGTGATATGTGAGTGCCATTGTCAAGCAATAAAGATACAT
>CAMWLA010000127.1 GCA_947174975.1 uncultured Clostridia bacterium
GTTTTTAGGGGGTGTGTCGCAATTTTCACAAAAGACGGTTCACAATTTTTTCGTCACTCGTGACGCCGAAAAAATTCGTGACTTGAGGGCGTTGCCCTCTTTGCGCGATTGTGAATTGCTCTCCAAACTTATAATCGCGCAAATTCACCTACCGAGGCGAAAGTTTTCGCAAATTGGGGTGTGCTGCGCAAAAGCGTGGTTTTGCTTGCACCGTAAATTATTTTAGAAAAAAGCATTCTCGATGTGGTTGATTTCGCCGCGGAATATTTCTATTATATCAAAACGTACGGTGACGTCTATTTCTTTGCCGTAAAAATAATATTTTGCCGCTTGTATATATTTGTTTCTGCGCTTGCGGTTAACCGCTTCCGACGGTGCGCCGTAATTTTCTGAAAGCCTTGTCTTTACCTCGATAAACGCAACGGTATCACCTTTTTGCGCGATTATATCCACTTCGCCGAAGGGGTTTTTATAATTGCTTTCTAAAATCTTATAACCGCTCTTTTCAAGATAACGGCAAGCCTGCTTTTCACCCTGCGCTCCCAGCTTCTTGTTTTCTACTGCCATTTTTTTGTGAAGCTCCTACGGTGGACGAGGCATAACCCTTGCTCTTTAATAGCTTTGATATGGTCTGCAGTGCCGTAGCCCTTGTGTTTTTCAAAGCCGTACGCGGGATATATTTCGGCGTACTCATCCATAAGCTTATCCCTATGTACCTTGGCTATTATCGAGGCCGAACCTATCGAATAGCTGAGCGCGTCGCCCTTGATAATGCTTGTCTGCGGAATAGAAATATCCAGCGTCATATTGCCGTCGGTAATCACGAAATCGGGTTTAATCGAAAGCCCTTCCACTGCATTTTTCATGCAAAGCTTTGTGGCTTCTAAAATATTTATTTCGTCGATAACTTCGGGTTCGACGCGGCATATGTTGAAGGCAACCGCCTTTTCTTGTATCAGCTCCGACAGCATTTCGCGCTTCTTTGCGGAAAGCTTTTTACTGTCGTCTATGCCGTCGATAATATCGTCCAAGGGCATTATCACCGCGGCGCAGACTACGGGTCCCGCAAGCGGGCCGCGCCCTACTTCGTCGACTCCGCAGATATATTTATATCCCTTTTCCTCAAGTTCTCTTTCGTATTTGAGTTTATCCACGGTTAAAAACCTCTTTAATATCGTCGGGAGTGTCGAGCGTAATTGCCCCTAGTCTTCCCTTTCTGAAATCGTCTATAACGGCGCGTATGCCGCGCTCAAAATCGTATTCGCCACCGCGCATAATAAAGCCGCGCTTCGCGCATACGCTTTCAAGCATTTCCAGCTTCGTACCGCCGCAAATTCCGTACCGCTCTTCGAGTCTTTTGGGATACTTTTCGAAAAGCTCGCCCAGAAGCTCGAGCGCGATATCGTCCAAATCGAGGATATCGTCGTTTATGCTACCCACGTATGCGAGGTGCAGCGCAAGCGCTTGATTATCGCATGACGGGGGCATAGTGCCGGGGGTATCCAACAGCTCGAACCCGTCAAGGCGTATCCACTGCTTACCGCGGGTTACGCCCGCCTTGTTTCCCGTGACGGTGCGCTTCGAACCCGCAAGCAAATTAATAATAGTGCTTTTGCCGGTATTGGGAACGCCCACGACGAGAAAGCGGAATATCTTGGAATATCCCTTTGCAAGGTTTCTCTCTCTCTTTTCGGCAACCAGATTATTGATTGCCCCGATAATATCCTTGCGCGAGCTTGCAATCGCCGCATTCACCTTTATCGCATTCGGAATAAGCTTCAATAAATTATCCGCGCGTCCGTCCGCAAGGTCCGCCTTATTCAAAATATATAAAACGGGCTTAGCGCCCGCAATTTCCAAAAGTTTCGGATTAAAAGTCGCCGCGGGACAGCGCGCGTCAAGCACGTAAATTATGCCGTCGGCAAGCGAAACTTCCTTTTCCATCATTCGCATTGCCTTGGTCATATGCCCGGGGAACCACTGTATTCTTTTCATTTTATTCACCCTTTAAAAGGTCGGGGCGCTTCTGCTTAGTTAAAGCTTCACTCTGTGTTTTGCGCCACTTATCTATATCCGCGTGATTACCCGAAAGCAGAACTTCGGGAACGGCAACCCCCTCGTATACGGCGGGGCGGGTGTACTGCGGATATTCAAGTCCGTTTTCGCCGAAGGTTTCGTCCACTAACGACTGCGTTGAAATAACGCCGTCGACGTACCGCGCCAAACAGTCGCACACGACCATTGCGGGCAGCTCGCCGCCCGTTAAAACGTAGTCGCCGATGGAGATTTCCTCGTCGATAAAAAGATCGATTACGCGCTGATCCACGCCTTCGTAATGACCGCACAACAGCACGATATGCTCGTAGCCCAACAGCTCGAAAACCTTGTCCTGTTTAAAGGTCTGCCCCTTGGGCGAAAGATAAATTCTCCGTGCCTTATGTTCGGGGTCAACGGCTTTGATTGCAGAGCCGATAGGCTGCGGCATCATAACCATTCCCGCACCGCCTCCGAAAGGATAGTCGTCGCACTTTGCGTGCTTGTTTTCAGCGTAATCGCGGATATTAACAATTTCGATATCAAGTTTTCCGTTTGACTGCGCCCTACCCAATATACTGCCTTGAAGAGGTGCAAACATTTCGGGGAACAGCGTGAGTACGGTTATTTTCAAAGCGAAACTTCCTTAAACCGTTTGCCGTTAACGGTGATTTTTTTATGCTGTTCGTCGACCTCTGAAATGACTCCGTCGGCCGCGGGGAACATTATACTTTTGCCGTCCTTTATAAGCGTGAAAATATCGGTCTTGGCGGGAGTAACTTCCGTAACTTCGCCCAATATATCCCCGCGCTCGTTTACTACCGTGCAGCCGATTAAATCGGCGATATAGTATCTTCCGTCGGGAAGGTCGGGCATGTCCGTACGCTCTACCTCGATTTCCTTACCGCGCAAAAGCTCTGCCGAGTTTCTGTCTGCAATTCCCTTTAAGGAAAGGTACGCAAACTCGCCTTGGGCGCGTACGGATAAGACGGAGTAATCTACTCCGTCTATATGCACAGTTTTAAAAGCCTTCATATCCTCCGCGGTGTCGGTCATTGCCTTGACCTTGACTTCGCCGCGGATACCTTGAGGCTTTAATATTATTGCAACCGTAATTCTATCGTTTGACATAAAATTATTCTGCTGATTTTTCTTTGATTTCGATGACGTATCTCTTCGACTCTCTCGGGGTTGCCGACTTTACAAGCGTTCTCAAAGCCTTTGCGATTTTGCCTTGCTTGCCGATAACCTTGCCCATATCGGAATCGTCGAGAAGTATCGTAACTTCGATAGCGTTTTCCTTTTCCTCTACCTTGTACTCAACCTCGTCCTTCTTTTCAGCAAAAGTGTTTACTATATACTTTATAAGGTCTAACATGATTAAACTCCTAATCTGGAATGTCTAAAACGCCGTAGATACAAGCAAGACAAGGAAAGCGAGCATTTTCGATGGGGAGTTTACACGGAAGTAAATGACCCGAGAAAAGCGGAGCTTGACACAGTATTGCGAAGTATATACGGTGTTTTAATTAGTCTTTTTTCTTTTTCTTGTCGTTGGTTTTAGGTGCGGAAAGCTTTTTGGACTGTTCCATTGCGCCGACCTTTACGAGATAGCTTTTTACCGTTTCGGTAGGCTGAACGCCCTTTGCAAGCCAAGCCTTTGCCTTTTCAACGTCGATGTTGATTTCAGCGGGGTTCTTGAGGGGATCAACGTAACCGATTTTATCGATGTATTCGCCCGACTGAGCTTTTCTCGAATCGATTACAACCACACGGTAGAAAGGTGACTTCTTGTCGCCCATTCTTGTAAGTCTCATTTTAACTGCCATTTTTCTTTTCTCCTTAAATGTTTATATAT
>CAMWLA010000128.1 GCA_947174975.1 uncultured Clostridia bacterium
CTTTATGCGTTATAATTGGAACGGCGTTGTTTTCCGCTTGCGCCAAGGGTACGAAATGGCTACGTCCGCATTTTACTTTTGACAGAGAGGACGTAACCGTAAAGTTTTTAGACAATACAGAGGAAGATTTCGATCTTCCTGTCGAAGGACAGAAGTTAGATCATTCGAACTATGAGAGAGAAAGGCTTTTGGAATACGTCTGGGTTATTTATAACGGTGACGATACTATAGGCTGGATCGAAGCCGGCAATGGATACGATAACAATAAAAAAGGAGATTATAAATACGGGTACTGCACTTCGTATGCGAACGGCGTATACGGTTACCATACCCCGAGTTTTATGGTCGTTCTTAAAACAACCGATTTAACAATTTTCGACCATCTTGAAATCACGTCGGATTACGGCTCTGTTGAAATAATGCCTACCGAAGGAATGCCTAATCCTTGCCGTGCTTCGGAAAGATATTTTGTCTACGACGAGGAAGAAAATCGGGAGAGACCTGCACAAGGTTCTGAAAAGTTCGTTTGCTGTTTTTATAACATTATTTTAGATAATATCGAGGCACCGGGGCTTAAAGATATTAATTTTACTTTATCGATAAAGCCATAATAAAACGTTAAATCCCGACAAGAAAATTCTTGTCGGGATTTTATTTTAGTAGTGCGGTAAGAAGAATGACCAAACGTCGGGATATTTACCCTTTTCAACCAAGACCAAGGCAGTTGAACCGTTTACTGCTACCTTGACGGCAAATTTGCCGTCTTTTATAAGCATGGCGGTGAATTTTCTGAAAACTCTCATCCGCTTAACTTCGCCGTCGTTGTATTCACAGTAAAATTTCAGTCTGTCTTTAGCATTATATACGCCGCCGCCGTGAACAAGCTTGCCCTCAAAAACTTTGGTATCGGGTAAAGCTAAAATGCGTTTGTATTTCCGTTTGTTTTTTAGAATAAACGCGAAAATGCCGAGTGACGGCAATCCGAACATAACCGTTCCTACAATAATAAGCGGCAGTAGCCACAAAAGCTCTCTACCCAGTGTCGAGCCGACGCCTTTCATAGTAATTATGGCAAGCGTCAGCGCGATAACCATAACGGACGCAAAAGCTATGAGAAACGTCAGCGCGAACACGTAATACATTTTTACACAGTATAAGGGAATATAGCCCTTTAAGCTTTTTGTGGAAACCGGTTGCGCTTCCACATTTCGAACTTCCCCGCCGTCGCAGCTTTGGACAGTATATCTCCTTAAAATATAGCTCTTTTCGCCCGAGCAAGCCACGACAAGCTCTTGTCCTTTATAGAAATAGGGGCCTCTGCCGAAATATCTGTGTGAGAAATGTGCTTCGCGCAGCTCCATATTTTCGTCATAGTATTGATAAGTGAGCGAATGTGAGGTTTTGTCGGGTACGCGGGAGCGGTACGATTTAGTGTAATAATGTTCGCCTTGAAGGTCCCAGAAGCTGTCCGCCGCGTGGGAAATTACGAAAGCGTTGGTTACGCGCATTGACAAAACTTCTTTTTTAAGCTTCGCCGCGCGTATGCGGTAAGCGGTAAATAAGGAGACAGCACCGAGGAAAAATATTCCGACGACGATTCCTATAGTTATAAAATCGTTTTGCTTGCGGTAAAAATACTCGCTGCCGTACCGTGCAACCGTAATTATTATAAATAAAGTTGCAAAAAAGAATGCAAGCCAGAGTAGCAGCCACGGAATATCCGAAGTTTTGCCCTCAACCGAAATATACTTAGAGGGGACAAGCTTTATAGTTTTTACCGAAGACGGAGGAAAGTCTATCTTCTTTTCAAAATATTTGACAAGCAAAAATTCGTTAGGTTCTCCGTCGCCGTCAAATGGAGCATATCCGTAGTCCTTAAACGCGATACTGCAATTTTCCGTAGGCGAAACGGCAAGCGCGCTTAATTCTCTCTTTTCCGCGCGTCTGTCAAGTGCGGCTGAAAGCAGCCTTGTGGCTTTAGCACGGTTTTCGCCGCCGCGCACGCAAAATATGCCGATATTGCCCTCTTTATCCATTGCGGCAACGCCGACGATTTCCTCGTTTTCGACCGCGACCATAGTATAAGCCTTACGCAAAAGTTTGCTCAGCTTCTCGTTGTCGGGCAGCTTCGCTATTTCGAAAAATACGTCTGACGGCAGCTCAACTTCGTTGGGCGTATCCGTCAAAAATTTGCGCAATTCATCGCATTGTTCGGGCTTATACCGTAAAGTGTTCATATATTAATTTTAACATATCAAAGCGCGTAATGCAAGATTATATTTCAATTACGCACAATTTGACTTTTATACGTAAGCGTGTTAAGATTATGTTAATAGATATGATTAACGTAGCTTTTGTGTGTCTGGGCAATATTTGCCGTTCGCCTATGGCGGAACTTGTGTTTAAAAATATGGTAAAGGAGAGGGAGCTTATCTCTAGCTTTTGCATATCCTCTTTCGGAACTTCGGACGAGGAAGAGGGCAACCCCATTTATCCGCCCGCAAAAAGAACGCTTATTATGCACGGCATAGCGGGAAATCATATTGCAAGGCAGCTTTCACTTAAGGACGTAATAAACAACGATTATATCCTCGTGATGGACGGCAGAAATCTTTTAAATATAATGCACCTTACCGGCGGGAAATACAGCGAAAAAGTTTTTAAGCTTTGCTCTTTTACGGACAACCCGCGCGACGTTGCCGACCCTTGGTACACCCGTGATTTCGAGCGGGCGTTTGCCGATATCGAGGACGGCTGCAAAGGCTTTCTCGAATTTATATTAAAGGAAAAAGCGGAACTGATAGATTATAATAGCAAGCATTAAAAATAAAAGCGGACGGCAAATGCCGTCCGCTCTTTCGTTTGATTTGTGGTTAATTAGTTTTTATTAGATGTAATTAAGATACGTCGATTAAACGTAAGGTTTACGCTTGCTGTTTGCGGCGGAGGAAAGAGAGCAGCTTTTTCTGTTCCGCAACTTCTTGGGGAGTGCGCCTATCCTTACCGAAGAAGAATACCGCCAGAGTTCCGGGACCTACGTGCGCGCCCGTGCACAAGTCGTAAAACTCAATAAATACGTTTTTCGCGCCGCGCTTTTTAAATTCTTCCGCAAGCGCAAGCGCTTCATCCTCGCAGTCGCCGTGGGTTATGCATACCGTGCCGTCGTAATCTTCCGCGTAATTATCAAAAGCATTTAAAAGCGCGTCAAGCGACTTTCTTCTTCCGCGTTCCTTTGCGTAAACCGCAAGGGTAGCGGGGGAGCCGCCGTCAGCTTTAAGCATGGGCTTAATGTTGAGTATCGCACCTGCAATTGCTGCAACTGCCGAAACTCTGCCGCCCTTTCTTAAATACTTCAAATCGTTTACCGTAACGTACGAATTCATACGGTATTTATTTTCTTCAAGCCACTTTGCGCACTCGTCAACGCCCGTTCCCTCGTCGCGCATTTTTGCCGCGGTATAGGCAAGATATCCCTCGCCGAGAGAAGCGTTCACACTGTCAACGACGAAAACTTTTCTATCGGGGAATTTTTCTTTAAGTATTTCGGCAGCTTTTTTTGCTTGCGCGTTCGTTCCGCTTAAGCCCTCGGTAATGGTGACCAGAATTACGTCTTTGCCTTGTTCGAGCGAGGGGGTCAGCGCTTCGACAAACTGCTGTTCGCACACAAGCGATGTTTTAATATCCGCACCGCTTGCAAGCAGAGTATAAAATTCCTTTGCAAGATCTCTGAAAGGTTTGCCCGTCTCGTGGCAAAGCTTTTCTTCGCCGTTTACTATATAGTGGAAGGGAATGATTTTAACGCCGGTTTCGGCAATCATCTCGTCTGTAAGATTTGCGGCGGAGTCCGCAAAGATATCAAATGAATTATTCATATTTACTC
>CAMWLA010000129.1 GCA_947174975.1 uncultured Clostridia bacterium
GGTTACGAGAACCTTGACGCCGCTGTCGCTTTCGGGGAAGAACATTATATAGTTGACGGTTTTGCCGTCCTCGGTTTTAGCGTACTGCTGAGACTCGAAAGTAATTACTAATTTGCTGAAATCAGTGTTGGGGAAGCCGACTACCATATTGAAACGGCCGTTAATGGGATTTGAATATTCGGCTTTGTCGTCCTCTTCGCCCTCCGCTTTTTCGGCTTTCTCCTGATACCACCAGTTATAAGCAAGGTTTTTTCTGTATGAAACGTTGTCCTCGTCGGAGCCGAAAGTAAACATAGTGTAGCACTTGTTTTTATCTGAGCTACCCTCTTCTTTCTCGTCGGATTCGAACACGACGACGTTGGCTTCGTTTGAAGCTGTGAACACGTTTGAACCGCTTATACTTATCGTACCTTTCGCCTTTGCGGGCGTGAAATTAATAGCAAATAACGCCGCAACCGAGAAAATAAATGCAGCAGCGAGCGCAAATAAAGTTATTTTGAATTTCGTCTGTTTCATAATGAACTCCGATTTTTTCCAATATATCTAATATATTCTACAATAATTAAAAGCTATTGTCAAACCAAAATATAACTAAATCACAAAATAAGACAGCAAAAACTTTTTGCGTTTTAGAGCCGAGAAAGACAAGGCGCGCGTGCGAGCTTGCGACGCCCTGCCGAGGCTCCGCTATGCGGAAACGGCAGAGGAAAACCCGAAGGAGTTTACATAAGACGTAAATGACTGAGGGTTGCCACAGCGCAACACAGTATTTCGAAGGCTATAAAACGAGCAAAGAATTTGCGTCAAAACGCTTCCAAATGCCGTCGTCGGGGGGCGTAACTATAAAGCGCATAGCCTCGCCCGTTACGGGGTGGGTAAACCTTAACGAATACGCCCAAAGCGCAAGCTTGCCCTTTTGCGCCTTTTCGCCGCCGTAGCGCATATCGCCGTAAACGGGTGCGTTTATCGAAGCAAACTGAACGCGTATCTGATGCGTTCTGCCGGTATGCAGATTAACCTCGGCAAGCGCAAGTCCGTCTTTTTCTTCCTTGATTTCGTAATCGAGGGCGGCATACTTTGCCCCTTCCTCCGTCTGCGTACACACGTAAACCGTGTTATTTATCGAATTTTTGCGAAGATAGTTTTCAAGTATCGCCTTTTTTCTGTTGGGCGTTGAGCAGAGCACGGCAAAGTAACGCTTTTCAAAACCGCCGCTGCGCATAGCTTCGGAAAGCCTTGAAGCCGCCTTCGAGGTTTTGGCGAACACCATAACACCGCCCGTAGGGCGGTCAAGTCTGTGAATAAGCCCCGCATACGCGTTGCCCGGCTTGTTGTACGTGACCTTTAAATACCTTTTAACGCAGTCTAAAAGATTGTCGTCTCCGCTTTCGTCGGGACAACAAGGCTCGTTCTGCGGTTTTAAAACCACGATTATATGATTGTCTTCGTGTAAAATTATCAAATCTTCGTCTTTCATCAGTCAATTCCTATAAACATACCGCTTGCGCCGCACGGAAGGTTAATGCCTTCCTCCGTCGGTATTCCGACCTCGTACGCTTCCACACTGCCTTTAAAATTTTTTAAAGTAAGCGTTAAAATATTTTTCAGAACCTCGGGCTGAAGCCCCGTCGTATAGCTGTTTATAAGGAAAAACAGCGGTTTTTCACATAAAAGGCGGGCGCAGTCACAAGCGAACGCAAACAGATTTTCTTCGATTTTCCACATTTCGCCGTTGGGGCCTCTGCCGTAGCTGGGCGGGTCCATAATTATCGCGTCGTACTTGTTTCCGCGACGAATTTCGCGCGCGACGAACTTCATACAGTCGTCGATAATGTATCTTATCCCGCTTTCTATGCCCGAAAGCCGCGCGTTTTCGCCCGCGCGTTCAACCATACCCTTAGCCGCGTCGACGTGGGTAACTATCGCACCCGACTTTGCGCACGCAACCGAAGCTCCGCCCGTATAGGCGAAAAGGTTTAAAACCTTAACCTCTCTGCCCGCCGCTCTTGCTTTTGAAATGAGCGCGCGCATTGCGTTCCAGTTTACGGCTTGTTCGGGAAAAAGTCCCGTATGCTTAAAGCCCATAGGCTTGATTTTGAATTTTAGATCGCGGTAGGAAATTTCCCATTCGGCGGGAAATTTAGCCCTGATATCCCAGCCTCCGCCGCCCTTATCACTACGCTTATAGACTGCATGGATACCCTTCTTTTCAAAAAGGTTGTCCCCCTTCCAGATAACCTGCGGGTCGGGGCGAAGCAGCGTTACGTCTTTCCAACGCTCAAGCTTCATTCCGTCCGAGGTCGCTATTATTTTATAATCTTGCCAATCGTCAACCGTCCTCATACTGAAAAAATTATATCAATATTGTAAAATTTTGTAAAGTAAAATAAACCTTACGTTTAATCGTTGTATCTTAATTTCTTTGCCGCACAAACTGCAAACAGCAAGTCAAACAAAAAAAAGCGGGCGGAAATTTTCCGCCCGCGTGCCTTTATTTATTAATAATCTTCGTCCTCGCCCTCGTAATCATCGTCATCATCGTCGTCATCGTCGTCGTAGTCATCATCATAATCGTAATCGTCGTAGCCGCCGGCGTGCGCTTTCTTTATAGAAAGCACGACTATGAGTATAATAACGAGCAGCAATACGGCTGCACCTATTGCAATATACATCCAATAATCTTTAAAGAAATTTCTTGCGGGAGCGGTCGGCTCTTCTACTCCCGGTGCATTGAAGACGATTTCCGCACGGAACTTCTCGTTATAGTTAAAGCTGACTTGCCAGCTTTCGTCCTCTTTCTGCGCTATTTTAAAGTTTTTTATCCTTGTAAGGTCGCCGTCTACTACGTAATATAATTTGAGTTCTTCCGCAATCTTTTCGCGGTTGATTTCTTCACCGCCGCGGATAGCGTCTATTATATCTTTAGGGATAGAAAGAGTTAAAATGCAGTTGATTTCGTCTGTGAACTCGTCGCCGAGCGTGCCGTTCTCATTGCGGTACCAAAGCTGCGCCCAGTAACCCTTTTTAATTCCGTTCAAAGAGGAATAATCACCCGACGTTTCGCTCTGCGTTACTTTGAATTCAACGTTGACGTCTCTCGGCAAATCGATTTCATTGCCGCCCTCGGCCTGCACTTTCTTGGATACGATATATACGCCGTTTTCGCAAATGATTTCGTATTTGTCCTCGTAGCCCTCTTCATACTCAAAAGTTACGGGATATTCGCCTACGGTATCCTTATCGGGTGTGCATATGAGCATATACGGCGTTTCGCCCTCTACTATGCTTCCTTCTATTACCGTTGCAGTAATTTTGGCGAGTTCCTCGCCGGCTACACTGCTTACGGGGTCTATGGAAATAGTTACCTTGCGCTTGCCTATTTCAAGCTGCGCCGTCATATCGGCAATCTCGTTATAGTTGGGGTTTTCGTGACTGAACTTCACGGTTACCGTATACTTTCCGACTTGACTCTGTCCGTTACCCTCGTAGGTAACCGTTATCCACTCGGGAAGCTCGCCCCCGATTTGCAAGGAATGCTGCTCGCCGTCGTAAGTAAACGAACCGTCCGCAAACTCAATTCCGCTCATATCGAAATCGGCGGTGTTTACCGTAAGAGTATATCTTATTTCGAACTTCAACTCGTAGTCCGCATACGCGCCTTCCGCGGGCATCGTGTAAGTTACCGTAATTTCGTAACTGCCTACGTTTATGATTCCGGGAACTTCTTCGTCGTTCTGCTTTGCCGTAACAGCCGTAGTGTAGCTGGAAGTTACTTCCGCGCCGTTCATATCCTTGACGGTACCCGTCGGCGTTATTATAATCGCTTCACCCGAATAAGTTGCGGTAAGCTTTTTGCCGTCTACGGT
>CAMWLA010000130.1 GCA_947174975.1 uncultured Clostridia bacterium
GTTTATTCCTACGCGTTTGGGCCCGAGCGGAAAAATTATTGAAATAGATTTGATTTTTGAAACGGATAATTAATTTTCTTGCAATAATCGGTTTAAAATGGTAAAATATGTTAAAATTGAATTAAGGAGCTATTTAGATGCAAGAAAGATTAAAAAAATATGCCGAACTTATTGTTAAGTGCGGACTTAACGTAAAGGAAGGGCAAGAAGTAATTATCAGGTGTGAGCTGGATCAACCCGATTTTGTTGCGCTTTGCGTAGAAGAGTGTTATAAGTGCGGTGCCTCAAAAGTCAGAGTAGACTGGTCGCATATGCCCGTAACGAAACTCAGTTATGATTACAGAACGCTTGAAAGCCTTTCGGAAGTAACCGAAGAGGAAAAGGCAAGGCTTCAACACAGAGTAGACAAAATTCCTTGCAGACTTTGGCTTGACTCCGATGATCCCGACGGATTAAACGGAACCGATAGTGAAAAGATTGCTAAAGCAAATATGGCAAGGTATCCGATATTAAAACCGTATATCGATAAGCTTGAAAACAAGGAGCAGTGGTGTATTGCGGCAGTTCCCGGAAAGGAATGGGCTAAAAAGGTATTCCCCAAGCTTTCTGTTGAAAAAGCTATGGAAAAGCTTTGGGATGCGATTTTACTCTGTTCCCGTGTAGACGACGATCCGATAAAGGCTTGGAAGGTGCACAACGAAAATCTTGCAAAGCGTTGCAAATTTCTCAACGACCATAAATTTGATAAGCTTGAGTATAAAAGTAAGAATGGAACCGATTTTGTTGTGGGCTTAAATCCTCGCGGAAGGTTCTCCGGCGGTGGTGAATGGACGCTTGGAAGTAAAATATATTTCAATCCCAATATTCCCAGCGAAGAAGTGTTCACGTCTCCTATGCGCGGAATAGCCGACGGTTTAGTGGTCGCAACGAAGCCTCTTTCATATCAAGGTAAACTTATTGAAAATTTCTGGGTAAGATTTAAAGACGGAAAAGTTGTTGAAGTCGGCGCAGAGAAAAATCAAGACTTGCTTGAAAAAATGGTCAAGATGGATGAGGGCGCTTCGTATCTTGGTGAATGCGCATTAATTGCTTACGATTCTCCTATTAACAATACCGGAATTCTTTTCTACAATACTTTATTTGACGAAAACGCAAGTTGTCATTTAGCTCTCGGCAGAGGCTTTAACGAGTGTCTTGAAGGCTTTGAGAATATGACCGTTGAAGAGTGTGAAAAGGCTGGTATCAACAACTCGATGATTCACGTAGACTTTATGATAGGAAGTAAAGATATGTCGATTGTCGGTATAACAAAAGACGGTAAGCGTGTTCAGATTTTTAAAGATGGGAATTGGGCAATATAATTCAAAATATCAAAAAAAGCGGTCGGCTGACCGCTTTTTTATTATATTTTAAGTACTATGCTACACATAATTGGCTTAAATTACGTGTAAAACGTAGAATTTTAAGTATTGCGTCTCTTCTGCACACAGCAATGCGGGGTGATCGGGCGCTTGGCTTTTAACTTCCGTAAAGCGTACTGATCTTCCGCTTTCTTTTGCCGCTTCTATAAGCATTTTTTCAAATAGACTTGCTGTCATATAGTGTGAACAAGAGCAAGTTATTAAAAATCCGCCGCTTTTAACAATTTTCATTGCGGTCAAATTAATATCTTTATATCCGCGGTAAGCGTCTTTCACTTCGTCCGCCGTTTTACAGAAAGCGGGAGGGTCTAAAATTACCGTATTGAATTGCTTTTTTTCTTTTTTGAAGTTACGCAGTACTTCAAAGACGTCGCCGCAAAGAGTGCTGATATTTTTAAATCCGTTAAGGTTCGCATTATCCCTTACGTTTTTAAGCGCAAGTTCCGATATATCGCAAGCGGTAACGCTGCTTGCAACCGTTGCGGCATTCAGTGAAAATCCGCCGCTGTTACAGAAGCAGTCCAAAACTTCACCCGTGCAGTATTTTCTTGCGGTAAATCTGTTTTCCTTTTGGTCGAGAAAGTAACCTGTCTTTTGCCCGTTTTTAACGTCTACAAGCATTTTAATTCCGTTTTCTTCAATTTCCTGATAGTCTGGAACTTCACCGTATAAAACTTGTTTAAGTTCGGTTAAACCTTCTTTTTTTCTGACGGATACGTCGCTTCTTTCGTAAATACCTTTTGGGTTAAACAGTTTTATAAGGCAATTGCAAATCATTTCTTTGCGCAAATCTATGCCTAACGACAAGCATTGCATTACTAAAACGTCGCCGTACTTGTCAATAATAAGTGCGGGGAGATTGTCTGATTCGGCAAAAACCATTCTGTAACAGTTGCTGTAGCCGAGTTTTACGCGGTAATCGTTTGCTTGCTTAATTCTGTCAAGGTAGAGCTGCTCGCCGTCGTTTTCGGTTCCGCGAATAAATATTCTTATAAGTATTTTCGAGGCGTGGTTGATATAGCCCTTTCCTATAAATCTTCCGTCAAAGGAATAGACTTCTGCAAGCGCACCGTTTTTGTCTTTGCCTTCGATTTTTGCGACTTCGTTTGCATAGACCCAGCTGTGACCGCTTATTATGCGTTTTTCTTCATTTTTCTTTAAATATACTTTGTATGCCATAAAATTTCCTTTGAAATACTATATCAAATTATTATAATAATGGCAAATTAAAAATTGATTTTTTGTCAATTAAATGTTAAAATATGGCATATATGCGAAAATTGCTTAAATATCTGAAAAATTATAAATTGCAGAGTATTTTGGCGCCCCTTTTCAAGCTTTTGGAAGCGGGGTTTGAATTATTCGTACCTATAGTGGTTTCTGCGATAATCGATAAGGGCATAAACGGCGGTGAGGGCTGGCGCTATATCGTTAATATGTGCTTGATTTTAGTCGCTTTAGGCGTTGTAGGATTAGTTAGTGCAGTGGCTGCACAGTTCTTTGCGGCAAAGGCGGCTGTCGGTTTTTCAAAAGAGTTGCGGCACGACTTATTTAATAAAATGCAGTCGCTGTCATACAGCGATATCGATAGATTAGGCACAACTAAAATGATAACGCGAATGACAAGCGACGTTAATCAGATACAGTCGGGCGTAAATCTTGTTTTAAGGCTGTTTATGCGCTCGCCGTTTATTGTTTTCGGTGCTATGATTATGGCGTTTGTTCTCGATTTGGTGTCGGGTGGAGTTTTCGCTGTTACAATCGTTGTGTTGTTTATCGTTGTGTTTGCAATAATTTTGTCAAGCATTCCGCTTTATAAAAAGGTGCAAGGCAAGCTTGACGGCGTTACGGCTTCAACCCGTGAAACGCTTACGGGAGTGAGAGTTTTGCGCGCTTTTTGCAAGGAAGACGACGAAATAGCCGAGTATAATATGCGCAACGGGGAGCTTACGAAAGCACAAATAATAGTAGGAAGAATTTCCGCACTTATAAATCCGCTTACATACGCGATAATAAATGCGGCGATAATAATTCTTTTGTATGTCGGTGCAATAAATATTAATGCAAATGCCGGATTGTCGCAAGGCGACGTGGTTGCGCTTTATAACTATATGAGTCAGATACTTGTAGAGCTTATTAAGCTTGCAAATCTGATAATTACTGTGACTAAATCGTTTGCGTGTGCGGGTAGAGTCAACGAAATTCTTGATATGCCGGTTACGCAATCTACAAAAAATGCGCTTGAAAATACTGTAAAAAACTGTCCGTTCATAGAATTTAACAAAGTTTGTGTAAATTACGGTGACGCAGAGATGGACGCGCTCAGCAACGTTTCATTTGCGGTGGAACGCGGTCAGACAGTCGGAATAATCGGCGGAACCGGTGCGGGCAAAACAACGTTGGTAAATATGATTCCGCATTTTTACAATGCAAAAAGCGGTAACG
>CAMWLA010000131.1 GCA_947174975.1 uncultured Clostridia bacterium
CTCAATTTCTGTAGCTTCAGCGTCAAGACTGTTTTCAACAAGCTCTTTAACTACGGAATAAGGACGGTCGACAACCTCACCGGCAGCAATCTTGTTATATACGCTTTTTGTAAGAATATTAATCTTTTTCATATTTAACCTAAGTTATTTATTTTTGACCTTTTCAACTAAATCTCCCAAAATCAAAAACGCTTGCATAGGAGAAATAGCGTTTATATCAACTTCGCTTAAAATAGTTTCTATTTCGGAAGGTGCAGCCTCTTCCTCTTGTTCGAAATGAGTTTCAAATTCTTTTTCTCCGCTTTCAATCTGTTTTAAAATTTGCTTTGCTCTATCAGTAACCACAGCGGGAACGCCGGCAAGCGAAGCAACCTCTATACCAAAGCTCCTATTTACTCCACCGCGCATTATTTTTCTTAAAAATACTATTCCGCCGTTTATCTCTTTTACGGAGATTTTATAATTCTTAACACCGTTCAACTTATATTCAAGTTCGGTAAGTTCGTGATAATGCGTTGCAAACATCGTCTTTGCCCTTATATGCTCGGTAAGATATTCAGTCACTGCCCACGCTATACTGAGCCCGTCATAGGTGCTTGTACCCCTTCCCACTTCGTCAAGAATTAAAAGACTGTTTTTAGTGGCATTTTGTAAAATCGATGCAACCTCTATCATTTCAACCATAAAAGTACTTTGGTCTGAAATTAGATTATCGCTTGCTCCAACCCTTGTAAATACTCTGTCAATAAGAGGAATTTGCGCAGATTTCGCGGGCACAAAACTGCCTAAATGCGCCATAATCGCAATGATTGCCGTTTGGCGCATATAAGTACTTTTACCAGCCATATTCGGACCGGTAAGAATCATCGTTCTGTTTTCGTCTTCATCAAGCAAAATATCGTTAGGGATAAATCTTTCTTTTGAAATATTTTCAACTACCGGATGACGTCCCTCTTTAATAATCATGGGCTGACTGCTGTCAGTTATCTGAGGGCGCACATATCGGTTGGTTTTTGCAATTTCCGCAAAACAAGAAATCAAGTCAAGCTGAGCAACTGCGTCTGCAATAACCTTGAAATTATTTATATTTTCCGTAAGCACCGATTTAACATAGTCATAAATCTGTGCTTCCACACGCAAAGCCGCATCTTCGCTGCCGAGTATTTTATTTTCAAGCTCTTTAAGTTCGTCCGTGGTATATCTTTCGGCATTTGCGAGCGTCTGTCTGCGCTGATAACTCAAAGGTACTTTATCTTTAAATGACTTTGAAACTTCTATATAATAACCGAAAACTCTATTAAACCCTATTTTCAGTGTCCTAATCCCAGTGGCGTCGCGTTCACGCGCTTCAACTTCAAATAATAGCTTATTGACGTTTTTCTTGATAGTTCTGAGTTCGTCAAGCTTTTCGTTGAACCCTTCTTTTATGTATCCGCCGTCTTTTAGTTGTGTAGGAGCTTCCGGGTTTATAGCACTATCTATCAAATCCGAAACAGACGATAAATCGTACAATTTTTCCGATATATCGTTCAGAATTCTCGATTTGAAACCGGAAAGCTGAAACTTTATATTCGGAATAGTTGCTAGTGACTGCGACAAAGCAATACAGTCACGTGGCATAATATTGTTATTGCTGACCTTACCAGTCAGCCTTTCAATATCTTTTACCCCTTTCAACAAATCTACAATGCCAAGCCTTATAACCGTAGCATTAAACAGTTCTTCTACGCCGTCAAGTCTGTAATTAATAGCATCTTGAGATGCAAACGGATACAATATGCTGTTATTTAATAATCTTGCACCCATCGCCGTCTTGGTCTTATCCATCAACCAAAGTAGCGATCCGTATTTTTTATTTGAACCTAAAGATTTTACCAATTCAAGATTCCTTATCGCGGCACTGTCAAGCTGCAGAAAGTTTTCATTTGACAGATATTTGACACCATTAATGTTCTTTAAGGCATGCATCTGAGTTTCTTTCAGATACTGTAATAACGCCCCGACAGCACAAACGGCATACTTTTTATCCGCTATAGGGTAAGCAGAAAGAGTTTTAGCATTAAACTGCTCTAACAATGTTCTTTCAGCAGCAGAATAATTAAAGGCTATCGACGGATAATTTGAAAAATGCGGAAGCAAGCCGCGCTCGATTTCCGGAATATTCTGCGACGATAATAACATTTCGTCATTGCAAATAACTTCTTTGACTCCGAGATTGACCATTCGGCTAATTGCTTTTTGCTGAGAATTTTCACCTTCAATTTCGGATGCGGTTAGCTCACCCGTCGTAATATCCGCCCAGCAAAGAGCAATTTTAGTTTCTTCTTTATACGCACAGCAGATATAATTACTTTCTCGCTCGTCAAGATGTTCATCGTCGGTAATTGTTCCCGCAGTTACAACGCGGATTACGCCGCGTTCTACAATTCCCTTTGCCTCTGCGGGTGTTTCAAGTTGTTCGCATATTGCAACTTTTTCACCGAACGACACTAATTTTGCAATATAAGCATCTGCCGCGTGAAAAGGTACGCCGCACATAGGCGCACGCTCACTTAAACCGCAATCTCTACCGGTTAATGTTAAATCTAACAATTCCGATGCCTTTTTTGCATCATCAAAAAACATCTCGTAAAAATCGCCTAGTCGATAAAAAATTATGCAGTCCTTATATTTTTCTTTTACAGATAGATAATGCTGCATCATTTGTGAAAGCGCCATAATTATATCCTCTCACCGACAAGGGAAACCCCGTTCGCTTTTGTAATCTTAATATTTACGAAATTTCCTATTTCGTTGTTTTCACTTTTAAAGTAACCCATTCTGCCGTACTCGTCTCTACCCATATACATTTGCTTTTTACTATCAAAATCTTCGCATAGAATTTCAATTACTTTTCCTTCGTATTTTTCAGTATGCTTGCGCGTCTGCGAATTAACAAGCTCTACAAGCTTCATGATACGTGTTTTGGATACTTCCTCGGGTATCTGGTCTGGCATTTTCGCGGCAACCGTGCCGTCTCTTCTGGAATAAACAAAAGTAAACGCCGAAGCAAAATTAGCTCTCTTTACTAAATCAAGCGTAGCGTTAAAATCTTCTTCAGTTTCCCCGGGAAACCCTACTATTATATCGGTTGTAACGGCACAATCCGGGACGTACTTATGAAGTATATCCATTTTTTTAAGATAATCTTCAACAGTGTACTTTCTATTCATTTGCTTTAAAATACTATTTGAACCGCTTTGCACAGGCAAATGTAGACTATGGCATATTTTAGGATATTTTGCCATAACCAAAGCCAGCTCTTCGGAAAAATCTTTCGGGTGGCTTGTCATAAAACGCAACCTAAAATTTCCGTCAAGATTTGCGATTTTTTCAAGTAACTGAGGAAAAGTTAAATCATCTGTACCGTTTCCATAGGAATTAACGTTTTGACCAAGCAAAGTAATTTCTTTATAACCTTCAGATATTAAAGATTTTACCTCTTCGATTATATTTTCCGATTTGCGGCTTCGTTCCCTACCTCTTACGTAGGGAACGATACAGTAACTGCAAAAATTGTTGCATCCGTACGTAATGTTAACCCACGCATTGGGGTAGCTTGTCCTATAAGGCGTATCCCCCTCGAAAACACT
This sequence comes from uncultured Clostridia bacterium, assembly GCA_947174975.1. Taxonomy (GTDB): domain Bacteria; phylum Bacillota; class Clostridia; order Christensenellales; family Borkfalkiaceae; genus Coproplasma. The sequence continues at coordinate 3,633 of CAMWLA010000131.1, forward strand.
ACCGTTATCGTCTTCAATTTGAATTACGGCCTTTTTCTGCTTTTCCTTCAAGAGAATAAATTCTTTCAATTTATGCAGATTATGCGTTCCGAAAATAATATCCACATATGGAAATTTAGACTTTACGTTATCAGCTTTCCCCATTTGCTGTGTAAGACAACCTCCGACCGCAATAATCATATTGCGGTTTTGCGCCTTAAGCTTTTTTAGCAT
>CAMWLA010000132.1 GCA_947174975.1 uncultured Clostridia bacterium
CTAATGAGGTGATATTATGTTTGACGCAAATTCGGCAATAGGCTTTTGCATGGTGCTTGCGATAATTCTGTTCGCAACCAAGCTTTTAGGCCTTGTTTTCAGAAAGATAGGACTTCCGCAAGTACTTGGATACATTATTGCGGGTATAATTATCGGACCCGCGCTTTTCGGCGATCTGTTAGGAACGCACGGCTTTGCGCTTATCGGCGTTAAGGGTAAAGATTACTGGTGCCTTCTGGCTTTGCCCGAAGGAAGTACTTTGCTTTCGGTATTCTCGAAAATCGGCGTTCTTTTCCTTATGTTCTCAACGGGACTTGAAACCAACATCAAAGAACTTAAATCGGCGGGTCTTGCCGCAACGCTTATTGCTTGCGCGGGCGTGGCAGTGCCTATGCTGTTTGGTATTTTAATTGCTTTGCCTTTCAGTGAAATCGGTCTCGGCGTTACAAATATTTATAACTGTATATTTATCGGCGCAATACTTACCGCAACTTCCGTTGCGATAACCGTATCGGTTTTGAAGGAGCTTGGTAAAATCAATTCCAAGCTCGGTACGACTATCGTTTCTGCGGCAATTATCGACGACGTAATCGGCATAGTCGTTTTATCGGTAGTTACCGGTATCGCACAGTCGGGCGAGGTCGGGGCGACTTCCGGCTTCGAATGGTTCAAGGCGCAGTGGTGGGGCACGATAATAATGATTATCGCATTCTTCGTGGTCGGCATAGGTTTGGGCTTCGGCATATCCAAACTGTTCCGCTGGCTTGAAGGCAAGTGGCCCAATACGCACCGTCTGCCCGTGTTCTCCATAGTCGTTTGCTTCGTTTACGCGTGGGCTGCCGAAGAAATTTTCGGCGTTGCCGATATTACGGGCGCGTTCCTTGCTGGTATAATTCTTTCTACGGCGCACCGTTCAAGCGAATATACCGACAAGAAAGTTGAAGTCAATACCTACACAATGTTTGCACCCGTGTTCTTTGCAAACATAGGTATTTCAAGCATACACTTTACGGGTATGAGCGGTATGCTCGTTTTGTTTGCGGTATGCGCGGTTCTTCTGGGACTTATCGGCAAAATCGTCGGATGCGGCGCAGTGGCAAAATGCTTCAAGTATAACTGGCGCGAAAGCACTATCGCGGGCGTTGGAATGATGGCGCGCGGCGAAGTTGCGCTTATCGTTACCGGTAAGGCAATGGAGTCGGGCTTGCCCGGAGATTTCATGCTTATGACGGTACTTTTAATTTTAGTTTCTTCTATACTTACGCCGATTCTATTAAAGGTGTTGTACGGTAAAGAAAAAACGCCCCCCGCGGACGGAGACGCCCCCGCGGAGGATACGCAAGCCGAAGCCGCTACTCAAACTGCAGAATAACAAAATAAAAATCACGGCAGAAACTGCCGTGATTTTTTTGAAGAAAAAACTACCAAGAAATATTAGTGAGATAAAATCCAACCTTTAACTTCCTCGCGCGCTATCGGAATGATATTCTCGCAAGTATACTTTGAGGTAGGTCCACCGTAGGTGTATACAAAATATTTGCCGTCGTTCGTTATATATAAAGTCTCTTCATAGCCGCAAGGATCGCCGGGAACACCGTAGGTGAATTTTTTGTCTACAGTTGACTTTGAGGTGTCGTACAAGACGCCGTCAATTTCTTTACACATAAATTCACGCTCCCATAATACAGTTCTGCCAAACTGCTTTTAAATATTAGCACAAGCACGGCTTTTAGTCAATTCAAATCGTTTTCCGTGCGGTTTACAGTAATTTATGTTAAAAAATAAATTTTAATGTTATAATGCACAAAAAAATCACAAATTAAGTCAAGTAAAATTACTTGACAAAGTAAAATTTTTTGGTTATTATATTAACGGTTGAATGAATATGGACAAATTTTCTTTTATCGGGCTTTGGGACGTCTATTCGGGACTTTTAACCGAAACCCAGCAAGAAATTACAAATTTATATTTCAATCTCGACTTAACCGTTTCGGAAATTGCCAAAGAAAAGGGAATAAGCCGCCAAGCGGTGTCCGAATGTCTTAAAGGCTGTAAAACCCAGCTTGAAGAATACGAAGAGAAATTGCATTTTTACGAAAGAGTGCAGAAGTACAAGGAAGAAATAGAAAATTTGCAGCAATTAATAAAACGTTAATAGTAATTAACGGCGCAAGCAAAACCACGCTTTTGCGCAGCGCAACTCAATTTGCGCATACCTGCGGCTCACCGAGGTGAATGACCGCAATTATATAATAAGTTTGCCCCTAAAATTGCGGGCAGAGGGCGAGTAGCCCTCAAAATCACGAAAATTATTACGCGCAGAATAGCGTGATAATTTTGTGAGGAGGTTAAATGGGCGCATTTTCATCGTTATCCGAAAGATTAAACCATATATTTTCAAAACTTACCAAGCGCGGAAAACTTACCGAGCTTGAGATAAAAACCGCTATGCGCGAGGTTCGCGTGGCTTTGCTTGAAGCCGACGTCAACGTAAAGGTTGCAAAGCAATTCTGCTCCGAAGTTTCGGAAAAGGCTGTAGGGCAAGAGATTTTAAAAAGCTTAAACCCCGCTCAGCAAGTTATCAAAATTGTCAATGAAGAGCTTATCGCTTTGATGGGTTCTTCAAACCAAAAACTAAGCGTCGCACCAAAGCCGCCTACGGTTATAATGATGTGCGGACTTCAAGGCGCGGGCAAGACGACCCTTTGCGGAAAGCTTGCAGTAAACTTGAAAAAGGGCGGCAAAAAGCCCCTTTTGGTCGCGTGCGATATTTACAGACCCGCGGCGATAAATCAGCTTAAAGTCGTCGGTAAAAACGCGGGCGCGGAAGTATTTGAAAAGGGTACTCAAAACCCCGTTAAAACCGCTCAGCAAGCCGTTGAATACGCAAAATCTATGGGCTTCGATACGGTGATTATCGATACCGCCGGAAGATTGGAAATTGACGAAGCGTTGATGCAAGAGCTTGAAAATATCAAAAAGGGCGTGGACGTTGCGGAAATACTTTTAACCGTCGACAGTATGATGGGACAAGTTGCCGTAAACGTTGCAAAGACGTTCAACGAAAGACTCGAAGTTACGGGCGTAATACTCACCAAGCTCGACGGCGATACGAGGGGCGGTGCGTGCCTTTCCATTAAGGCGGTTACGGGCAAGCCCATAAAGTTCGTCGGCGTCGGCGAAAAGCTTACCGATTTAGAGCCTTTCTATCCCGACAGAATGGCTTCGCGTATTTTGGGCATGGGCGACGTTTTAACGCTAATCGAAAAGGCGCAGGAAGCCGTTTCCGAAGAGCAGGCAAAGGCGTTGCAGAAAAAAATGTTCGAAAACACCTTTACCTTGGAAGATTACCTCGTTCAGTTCGAAAGTATGAAGAAGATGGGCGGCGCGCAAGCAATTCTTGCAATGATGCCGGGTATGGGCGGAAAGGTAAAGGCAGAGGATATAGACGAGAGCAAGATCGAACGCACGAAGGCGATTATTCAGTCGATGACCAAGCGCGAACGCGTCGAACCCGCTATTATAAACTCATCCCGCAAAAAGCGCATTGCCTCGGGCAGCGGCACAAGCGTGCAAGAGATTAATCAGCTTTTAAAGCAGTTTGAACAGACTAAGCAGCTTATGAAGCAACTCAAAGGCGGAAAACGCAGGTTGCCGTTCTAAACAGCAAACAGCGCATAACCGTCGCATAACTGCGTTGCGTTCCGTGTTCCCTCGGTCATTTACTTCCGTGTAAACTCCCTCGGAAATACTCACGCGCCTTGTTCTGCTCGGTTCTTCACCGTTTACGGTGTAATTA
>CAMWLA010000133.1 GCA_947174975.1 uncultured Clostridia bacterium
CACAATATTTTGTGTTGAGAAAATTTAACAATTAAACATTTTTTGAAAAAATTCTGTTCAACTCTACAAAAATTAAAAATTTTTCATAAAAAAAACGGCGGAGCTTAATGCTCCGCCGCCGATTTTATTCAATTATTTCTTTTTGAAGACAATAGTCATATTAACTCCGCCTTCTTCGCCGGACCTTTCAAGTTTGCTTCCGTTAACCTTTAAAGTCATCTCAGCCTCATCCTTGTTACCGGCATCAGCTTCTTCCTTGGTCTCATATAAATAGATGGTGTTGCCGTCTTGTACGTAGTATATAACTTCGTCTGCTTGTTCTTCGCCTTTTACAACTGATACGCAAGTACCGTCGTCTTTGAACTTGAATCCGGTATCCTTCATACCTTCTTTCATGCTAGCAAGTCCGGCTTCAATCATTGTCTTCATTTCATCCGTGGTGCCTTCGGGATATTCGATTTTAACATCACTGAATACATAGGTGTTTCCTGCTACGCCCGACGAACAAGCCGCCATGCCGAAGCACATTAAGATTGCGGAAAGTACCGCAACGAGTGCAAGTGTAAACTTTTTCATTTCAAATCTCCTTTTTTGAGTATTTTTATACTCATTTTTTTATTATTATAAGTGTAAATTTGTGTTATGTCAAGCCCTTTGAGTAAAATTTTTCCTTTTACGGGCAAAAAAACGAATAAAACGGCGGTACGCTTAACGCGCCCGCCGCAATTTTTTAATTATTTTACAATATCTCCGTCAGTGCATTTAACTGTATAACTTCCGAAAGGAGCATCCCAAGGAGTGTTATCCCAACTTCCAAGGGAAGTTTGTGTTATAGCATTCCATTGTGCCTTCGTGCCGTTAAATATTATCGTGTCCACACTGGTGCAGCCTTCAAATGCCCCCGTCTGGATTGAAGTTATGCTCGGTCCGAACGTTATGGTTTTCAGCTTAGTGCAACCGCCGAATGCGTTGTAAACCAATTCGGTAATGCCGCTGCCTATCGTTACGCTTTCCAGATTTTTACAACCGTAACAGCCGTCCGACGCTATTCTCGTTACACTGTCGGGAATAACCAAGCCCGTAAGTTTATCGCTGACTTCCGGATGAACGTAGCCGTTAAACGCATAGCCGATTTCCGTCACGGGTTTACCGTTATAAACTGAGGGAATAACGACGTTGCCGCTCGCAGTGCCTAAGCCCGTAACTTCGCAATACGAACCCCTATCGGTAATTATTAAACCACTGTTGAGGCTGGCTTCGTATACGCCGCAGCCTTGGCAGATACCGCTTGCAAAGCTGTGACCGGTTGCGGGTAAAACCTTTGAAACTACGTCATTGCAATTTGTGCACACTTTGGTTTCTTTTCCGTCGCGCTCACAAGTCGCAGCGTAGTTGTTCATGTTTGAAAGTACGTAGTTGTGACCCAATTGAGTGCCCGCAACAGTTTGCACGTCCTCGTAACCGCAGTCGGCGCAAACCGCCGTCATGGCCTCGTCTTGAGTGCAAGTCGCAGCGCTTGTGGGTACGTACGCACCCAAGTTATGGGGAAGCTTAGTTCCCGGAACCGTCTGAATATCCTCGTCACCGCAACGCGTGCATACAGCCGTCTCCGTGCCGTCTTTGGTACAGTCGGCGTCGTTATTTGAAACGTAAGCCGCAAAATCGTGATTTAAAAGAGGAACCGTGTCGGTTACGGTGTCGCCGCAGCCGCTGCATACGCCCTCTTTTGCGCCGTCAGTCGTGCAAGTAGGCGCTTGGGTTTCAGTCCACTTGTATGTGTGAGCGGTTTTCGTGCCGAAATCCGTATGTCTGTTCGTTTCGTCGCCGCAACGCGAGCAAACGTCCACTTCATACCAGTCGTTCGTGCAAGTTGCGGTGTAAGTCGTGCGCTTGTAATCGTGACCTTTGGCTGCGGTAAAGTTATGCTTTTCCGTCTTTCCGCAAGTAGGGTCGCTGCAAGTAAACAGATCATAGCCTTGCTCAACGCACCCCTCTACTCTTTTAGTAAACACGAATTGGCAAGTGTGGTAATTATTATTCGTATTGTTATTATTATTGTTATTGTTGTTATTGTTGTTATTGTTGTTGCTATTGTTGTTGTTTGAGTCGGAAGAGCTATTGTCCGACGGCGTACTTCCGTCGGTTGCCGTATCGCCGGCGTTATCGCCGTTATCGCCCGTATCGAAAAAATCGCACGCGCCGAACGCAAACGCCGTACAGACCGCTGCTATTAAAACCAATAATATTGTTAAAATCTTTTTCATATTTTCACCGAATTTTTTCCTTAAAATTAGTCGTTATTGTATCCTTCAAACCAACCGCTGTATTGATACTCGACCGTCTGAGGCGTATCGAGGCGCCAATTGTAAACGTTTATCGCGCCACCGTAAAAGCTCGTTGCCGTAATTTTGCCGTAATCGAGTACGCATTCCATCTGAACGTTGCGCTGTTCGGTCACGCTCCAAAGCTGTATGTTATGAATATCGGTAGTGTCGCCCCTAAACGAGGTTGCAACCGCCCAACGGTTTGTAACTTTATTTCCGTTCAACGTATATGTCTGAACCGCATACAAGTCGTATAAAACTACGTAACTGTCGTAATACGTATCCAATTCAAAGCCGAGCACCACCATCTCGAAATACAGCTCACCGAGGTCGCCGAATTGCCCTACGGCAGTATTCGTAACTTCGATAATTTCAGTATATATTCCGAGGTTTTCACCGCAGACGGTGCATTTTTTATTACTGCCCGCTTTGTGTCCCGTAGCGGGAATTACCGTGTCAACGCGTTCGCGCCCGCATTTCGTGCATTTAGAGGTACCGAATCCGTCCAAAGTACAAGTGGCTTTTTTCGTTTCGGACACCGGCTGATAATCACACCATACGTCGTGAGTTATAGACATGTACGCCGTAAGTTCGCCGCACAGCTTGCATACGCCCGTCGAATAAGACTCGTCGCACCACTCGTAGACAAGCGTCCACTTGTAATCGTGACTGCCTTTCTTCCCTTCGAGCGTCTTTTTGTCCTTAGTTCCGCAGACTGAACAAGTAGCCGTTCCCGTACAGTCCTTAACGCAAGTTCCGTCGTTATTGGATTTGTATTCGCCGAAGACGTGTTCACCCGTTGCGGTGCCTTTGTCCGTTATAACACTCTCGTCCTTGCAAACAGCACATATCGCGGTCTTCGTTCCGTCCGCTCCGCAAGTCGCGTCGTTGTTGGGTACGTAATCGCCGTAGCTGTGACCGCTTGAAAATATAGCTTCGGTTTTTGTTGCTCCGCAGCCAGAGCATACGCCCGAATTTACACCGTCAACCGTGCAAGTCGCCTCTTGCGTTACAGTCCACTCATAGGTGTGATCGGTTTTCGTGCCGAACATTATATGTTTGTTCGTTTCGTCTCCGCAACGCGAGCAGACGTCCGCTTCATACCAGTCGTGCGCGCAAGTAGCGTCATTTTCCGTGTGCTTGTAATCGTGACCTACGGGCGCGGTAAAGTTGTGCTTTTCAGTCTTTCCGCAAGTAGGGTCGCTGCAAGTAAACAAATCATAGCCTTGCTCAACGCACCCCTCTACTCTTTTAGTAAACATGAATTTGCAAGTGTGAAAACTATTGTTATCGGAATTGTTATTGTTCGAGCTTGAACCGCCGCCGGCGTTATCACCAGACGACGTCCCGCCGCCGTTATCGCCCGTATCGAAAAAATCGCACGCGCCGAACGCAAACGCCATACATAT
>CAMWLA010000134.1 GCA_947174975.1 uncultured Clostridia bacterium
GAATTAATTTCGCCGTCGGCGGGAACCCCGCTTTCGAACCGTGCCGAAAGCTCCTCCAATCTTTGCGCCTTTTCGCTTGAAAGGGCGGCGGATATCATGCGCTCGTTTGCAAGATTTATCGCTTCCGCATTTCTTTTAAGCTCGCCCGCTTCCCCCTCGTCGGGAATGCCGTCGGGATACTTCTCGTTTATCGCGTTAAGCTTTCCGCGCTCCGCCGAAGCGTCGATTGCAAAGCCGTCGTAGGTCTGCCATTTCTGCAATACTAAGTTGGTATCCCTCGATGTATTCTGCCTTGTTTCAAGCTCTGCGATAACGCTTGCCAGCTCGCGCCGTTCGCCGTATTTTCTCGCAAGCTCGCCGTTGATTTTTTCCTTATTTTCAATGCTGACTTTAAGGTTTAAAATCTCGTCGTGCTTCTCGTCAATCGCGCCGCCGCGTCCGCGCCCCGCCTTATATTCTTTCTGCTGTTTTTCGAGAATTTTCTTCGCGCCGTCAAAGTCCGCGTCGTCGACGAAGCCGTTCAGCATTCGGCTGATATCCCCCGTCGCACCGCTTTCGGTGTCGCTTGAATTTAAAAATACCGTCCTCAAAAACGACTGCTCGTCAAGCCCGAAAAACTCCTTGCCGAGGTCGTCTCCCGCGTTAGATAGTTCGCCGTCCTCGTAAACGGTGAGTATATCTTCCGTCGCGCTCTTTCTGCCGAAAAAGCGTTCTATTTTATAGATAACCCCGCTCTTTTCGAATACGACGTTTCCACCGAATTTTCCGCCCTCGAAGGGGTAAAACCTTGCTCTTTCGCCCAGCTCCTTATCGCTTGCGCGGGTCTGTTTAAGTCCGTAGAACATCGCCTTCAAAAAGGCGGCAAGCGTCGTTTTTCCGTAGCCGTTATGCTCGCAAAGGGAAGTGAGTCCCTTGTCGAAATCGAAGCTACGCTGTTTCATATTTCCGAAATTTTCAATGTAACACGAAATGAGTTTCATCAGTCTCTCTCCCCCGACAGAGCTTTCATACCTATGTCGAGAATCTTCTGTCTGTCCTCGTCGTCAAGCTCCGCACCGCTTACCAGCCGAACGAATTCACCCTTTAAAGAAAGGCTGTCCTTGAATGCCGAGTAATCTATCTTTAACCGCGTATTATCCTTTACCGAAACGAAATAGCACATATCCGAAATATACTTCTCGACGTCCAGCGCAAGGTTTTCGTCGACGAAATCTATTTCGCCGGTAAGATTAAGCCGAAGCAGATTTTTTTCGTCAATTTTAATTTCCGATTTGATCTTCTGCTCCGCGCCGTAGCCGTCTTGAGTTCCCGAAATGTCGATATCTATTTCCTCTATCGTGCGGTAAGCGAACGGCACGAAATTAACCTCTTTTGTGTCGGTGTCGTAGACCATAAAGCCCTTTTCGCCCGTTTCGTCGAAGCCCCTACCCTCGAGGCAGCCGCTGTACACGGAAATTCCCCTCTCGTCGAGAGGCTTTTTACCTTGGGTGTGAACGTGGCCGAGCGCGAGATAATCTATACCCTTGTTTTTAAGCCTTAAAAGATTTATCTTGCCGTCGCCCGAGCTGTCGCCCGCTTGTCCGTGAAGCATAACGATATTGAGGTTATCGGGGTCGAGGTTAAGCGTCGAATACATTGAAAGGCAGTTGTTTCTGTCCATTTCGATACCGCTTAAAACTACGTTCCAGCCCAGAGTATAGCTCGTCCAGTTGCCGCCGAAAGTTTTAAGATTTTCAATTTCCTCGGTATAGCTTTCGTTACCGTCGTGATTTCCGCGAAGATAGAAAAAGGTGATTTCGCTGTTGCGCTTGACTGCGCTGTAAAAGAATTCCTTATCCTTTTTAAAGGGGCGGTCGCTGTCGAAAATATCGCCCGCCAAGAGGATGGTATCTATCCCTTCGCGCTTGGCGTAAGTAATCATTCTTTCGAACGACGCGCGCACCTCGCGCGCCCTCTCCTCGGCTTTATCCTTCGGAAATTTGTTCATTCGCGAACCTAAATGCACGTCCGCACAGTGTATAATCTTCATTTCAGTAATCCTCTGTAAATCTATGTCTTATGCCTTGCTTGTCTTTATACTCTATAACCGTTTTCAAGCTTACGTTTTCCATACTGCGGAAAATGTTCTGCTCGACGCCCGCGTCCTCGGCTTCGAGTCTGCGGATAAGCTCTTTCATTTTTCTGCGCTTGGAATCGTCCTCGTTCTTTTCTCCGTTTTCGGTGAACTTGCACGCGCACTGCAAAAACTCGAGCTTGTTGTAGTCGCGCCAGTGCTTGACGGTGTCCTCGCGGATAAGGTACATAGGTCTTATAAGCTCCATACCCTCGAAGTTCGCACTTCTGACCTTTGGCATCATCGTCTGAATCTGCCCGCCGTACAGCATACCCATCAGAACGGTTTCGATAACGTCGTCGTAGTGGTGTCCGAGCGCGATTTTGTTGCAGCCCAAATCCTTAGCCCTATGGTAGAGATGTCCGCGCCTCATTCTCGCGCAGAGGTAGCACGGCGATTTTTCGATATTATGAACGCTTTCGAAAATGTCCGTTTCGAAGATCGTTATCGGAATATTCAGCATTTCCGCATTCTTTTCTATCATTTTACGGTTTTCGGGGCTGTAACCGGGGTCCATTACGAGAAATTCCAGCTCAAACGGTACTTTGTTGTGCCTTTTGAGTTCCTGAAAGAGCTTTGCCAAGGCAAAACTGTCCTTTCCGCCCGACATACACACGGCGATTTTATCCCCCGCGGTTATCAGCTCGTACTCCACGATAGCCTTAGTAAACCGCGAAAACATTGACTTTTTAAACTTCTTTCTGAGGCTTTCCTCAACGTCCTTAGCCGTAGTATTTTCACTCATACCATACTATTTTAATTACTTATGTGCGTTTCGTCAAGAAATTTTTGTTATATTCGCGCCTTTTAGGTTTGCTATTGTTAACGCTAATCAAATTACGCTCTTTTTTGTGTGTTAATTTCAATAAGAAATTGTTAAAAAATAACACACATTTGGGTATTGCAATTTGCGCCGTATCGTGTTACAATATAAATGCTATATATAATATTGTTTAATACGGGCGGTTGCAAACTGATTTTGCCGGATATTCGCTTTAAAAACAACGGATATAGCGAAGTAATAATTTTTTAGGAGGTCGTATGAAAAGACGACATTTATGGATGGTGGCTATAAGCCTCATTGTCGCGGTTTGTATGAGTTTCTGTCTTGCGGCTTGTGACAGCTGTAACAAAGACGATAACAAATCGCACAAGCACAACTACACGTGGACTCCCAATGAGGACGGCACCACGCATAACGGCGTTTGCAATGCAGAAGGCGAATGCGACGCAAAGAACGTCACTAACGAAGCCCACAGCTATGGCAGTGACGACAAGTGTAAGTGCGGCGCGGTAAAACCTGGCGACGGACCCGTCGAACACAAACACAATTATGTGTGGACCGACAACAAGGACGGCACGCATAGCGGCGTTTGTAACAGCACCGTAGGCGAATGTGACGCAAAAAATATCACTAACCAGCCTCACGTTTACGGCGGTGATAACAAGTGTGCTTGCGGCGCGGTAAAACCCGACGACAACCCCGGACACACCCATAATTACGGCGACTGGACGGTTGACCCCGACGACGCAACGAAACACGTACGCACTTGCGACGTTGACGGTTGCGACAAGCCCGTTGAAAG
>CAMWLA010000135.1 GCA_947174975.1 uncultured Clostridia bacterium
ATAAAAAAATTTTTCCTAAGAAGGAAAAACTTTTTTCTCGTCACAAAATTTGAAATTTTTTAACAACCGCGTATTTTTTGTACGGCACGCTTCAATTCTTCGACGGTGGTATTCACCTCTTCTTCCGTGTTGTATTTTCCGAAGGTGAACCGCACCGCGGACTTTACGCGCCCCTTATCAAGCCCCATTGCTTTAAGCACGTGCGATTCCTTTACCGCACCCGCCGAGCATGCCGAACCCGTGGAAACGGCAATTCCCTTCATATCCAAAAGGAATAAAATATTTTCGCCGTCGCAACCGTCAAAGGAAATATTTGCGTGCGCGGGCAAGCGGTTTTCTCCGCCGTTTAAATGCGTACCGTCGATTTCGGATAGAACGCGGTCTACGAATTCGTCGCGCAGTTTAATAATTTTTTCGTTGTGTTCCGCGCTTAATTTTACCGCATTTTCAAGCGCAAACGCACAGCCGACAGCGGCCGCCGTATTAGTCGTCCCCGCGCGAAGTCCCCTCTCTTGCTTACCGCCAGAAATAAGGCGGTTTATTTTTGCACGTTCGCTTATATAGATTGCGCCGAAGCCCTTAGGGCCGTAAAACTTGTGTGCGGATATACCGAGCGCCGAACAATGCTTTGTGGGGAACGGCAGAACGCCCGCCGTCTGAACGCAGTCGCAGTAGTAAAATACGCCGTGCTCAAAACAGATTGCGCCGATTTCATCTACGGGCTGAATTACGCCAGTTTCGTTATTTGCGTGCATTACGGCGCAAAAAACAGTGTCGTTTCGTATTGCCTTTTTAATATCTTCCGGCGAAATAACGCCGTTTTTATCGGGATTTACAAAGCTTACTTCATAGCCGAATTTTTGCAAATCTTTCGCGCTTTCGATTAGTGCGGGGTGCTCGATTGCGGAAACTATAATATGATTCCCATCTTGCGCAGCACACGCACCCTTTAATGCCCAGTTGCCCGCTTCCGTTCCGCCCGAAACGAAATACAGCTCTTCAGACTTACAGCCGATAAGCTTTGCGATTTTATCACGCGCATTTAAAACGGCAAGCGCAGTGCTTTGCCCCGCGGCGTACTGAGATGCGGGGTTTGCAAAGTTTTCCGTCAAATACGGCATCATTTTATCAAGTACCACGCTGTCGAGCGGGGTTGTGGAAGCGTTATCAAGATATATCATTTTTAAAAGACGAATGAATTTTATTTAAATAATCAAGCTCTTCACTGCAAGTGAGAAAATCTCTTCCGACTTGCGTTGACGAATCTTTTTCGTTTAATTTTACCTTGCGGTTTGCCGCGATTAATCTGTTTGACGTAAACAGCGAAGCAATGAGCATGGCTACCGCCAGCGCCGCAAATACTATCGTAGGTATAATAAACGTTCCGTTTTTATCGTTATAAATCATCGAAGCGAAAACTATCGAAAGCACTAAAAACAACGCAAACGGCGCCGCAGTGCAAGCAAAAACCATTAACGCGCGCTTCTTATCTTTTACAAACGTTTCGCGCCGTTCGGCTTTACCGCGTTCGTTATCTTCCGAAAGCTTTGCGCATTTTTCCGAAACTTCCTTTATTCTAACCTTTAAAGGCTGCGAAATTCCGTCAAGCTCTTGCTTTTCATCGTCGCTTGAATACTCTTTTACGCCCTCGGAAACTTCAACAATAGTTTCCAAATCGGAAAAGTCGGTCAGATTGCGCGAAACGGCTTTAAGCTGCAAATAGTACAGCTCGCCGTCGTATTCGGTAATTTCCGAAGCTTGCGAAAGGGAAGATATAGCGCCTTCAAAGTCGCCGTCTAAAAGCTTTTTGCGGGCGGCCGCTTTCAACTCTTCCGCCTTGCGCAAAATATTTTCCTGCCTTTCCGCGTTTTTAACTTCGCGCTCCTCTTCGGTGAAGCCGTCGTCCTCGTCCGTAATTACGCTGTAAACCGGCAAATCTTCCGCCGGTTCCTCTTCCTCGGGGTCGATCATAACCAGCTCTTCCTCGCCGTTTTCGTTTTTGCGTAAGCGGTATTTTCTGTCCTTATCTTCGTCGATAAGACGCTCTTCTGCCATTATTTCACCTCTAACATATATGCACGCGCACTGCCGTGATAACGGCTTTTTGCTTCCGCGCATAATTTTTTATTTTCAAACAGAGCGTAAACTCCGCTGCCCGACCCGGTCATATTGACCGCAAGCGGGGAAAATTCGTTTAAAGCATTAACGCACTTTTCTATCTCGCCCGATAACGAAACCGCCGCGGGCATAAGCGCGTTGGAAAGCCCGTCCGCAAGTCCTCTGATATCAGCGTTAATTATCGCCCTTTCGGCAAAATCGCTGCTGCCGCCCGTAACTCCGCATTTATCAAATTCGGAATAACACTGCGCCGTACTTACGTTTTCGTCGGGTACGAGCAATAAAATATTCAGCTTTAACTTGCCGTCTATATCCTTAACCGTATCTCCGCGCCCGAAAAGCCGTGCATAGCCTCCCGAAAGCATATAGCGCGTGTCGCTGCCCGTTTTATCTGCAATAAGCTTTAAGCTTTCTTTATCCTTGATACCGTACAGCTTAGCTAAGCCGTTTAAAACGCCCGCCGCATCCGCGGAGGAGCCGCCCAAGCCCGCGCCCATTGGTATATTTTTATTGACGGTAATATCGACGCCGTCGGTTGAAAATTTTTCGATAAACAGCTTAGCCGCCTTTACGGCGTTGTTACTATCTTCCAAAATTGCTTCGCTGCCCATTCCGCACATAGTTACAAAAACACGCTTGTCCTTGCGCTTTTTCAGCGTAATTTCGTCAAACAAGTTGACGGAAGACACGATACTGTCAAGGTTATGGTATCCGCCCGCCGTTCCCGTAATATAAAGGGTTAAATTTATTTTAGCGTAAGCTTTTATCCGAACGCTTTCCATAGCAATATTATAACACGGCAATATAAAAAACACAAATAAAAAATTAACGTCCGCACACCTTTAACGGCACACGGACGGACTTATTTTATCTATTCGGTCTTGCCCCTATAAACGAGTATTCTCTCGTTGCCGGTAAGGGGGAAAGCAAGGTCGGGATTTGTGGACTTAATTTCGTCGGGACTCTGTAAAAGCTTCTTCGCCGTACTCCACAAGTCGTCGCCCGATTCGGGTATGTACACGCTTATCGCGCAGTTGCTTGCCTGCCTCTTTTCCGCTTCGGTTATTTCGGTTACGTACTTTACCGAACAGTTTTCACTGTCGGGTGCGGTGATTTTGAGCACTGCCTCCGCCTCGCACTCGCCCTCGGCGCGCTGACGGATATTTACACCGCATACCGCGACTCCGATTTCGCCGTTACAGTTATTGAGACCTATGAGGTCAACCGTAAAGGGAAGATTTACTTCGGTTGAATGGGTTTCGCCGTTCTGCTCGTACATAAGCGTTGCGGTGATACTGCCCTCTATTCCGTTTTCGGTGCGGACAAATTCCGCTCGGGGAAGCGCCGCCGCAAGCAGTGCGCAAGTGTAGTCAAGCTTAGCCTTGGTTGCGCAAAGTCCGTTCACACGCTCGGAAAATACTTTAATTTCAGTGCAAGGATCCGAAGCTTCCTCGGCAAAGGTAATGTTGAGTGCGTTTTCGGTTGAAAACGCGTCTAAAACGAGCTGGGTTTCTTCCTCGGCGTAATATCTGCCGATAAAGCCGAGCTGAATTACAGCGT